>CAJXUO010000026.1 GCA_913061425.1 uncultured Lutibacter sp. | reverse complement strand
CTCTATTCGTCGGCAGCGTCAGATGTGTATAAGAGACAGACTTAACACCATACAAGAAAAAATCATTAGAAATTAATACTGAATTAACACATTCTAATATAAAGCAATTAGGTGTTTCTGGTAAAATATCTTTACTAAACAGAAATACATTTAGAGGTTCTGAAATTTTAAGATTCTCTGTTCAAGGTTCATTTTTCAATTCATCAAGAGATGCTGCAAATAACTCTGGTGGATTTTTAAATGCATATGAGTTTGGTGGAGATGTATCTTTAGAAATTCCTCGTATACTATTCCCTTTAAAAACTGATAAAATAATTTCAAAAAGAATGTCACCAAAAACACAATTAACTTTTGGGTCTAGTTTTCAAAAAAATATAGGATTAGACAAACAAAAATTTACTGGAATTATTGATTATTCGTGGAAGTCAAGCAAAAAGAAGAAACACCTATTAGAACTTTTAAACGCCCAATATATAAGGAATTTAAACACTGATTCTTATTTTAAGATATACCAATCTGAGTATAGTAGTTTAGTTTCAATTTCTGAAGTAATTGATCAAACAGCACCAATACCATCTAACAATTTTGATAGTAACGGAAATTTAATTGCCCTGAATTTTATAGACTACATTACAAATACATCTAATGGATTTCAAAACACAAACCCGACAGAATTAAATTCTGTACAAAATATTGAAAAGCGTAGAAATATAATTACTGAAAATGTTTTAGTCCCTGTACTTTCCTATCAATATACATACAACAACAGTGAAAATTATAAAGATGCAAACTTTTCATTCTTTAAGATAAGAATTGCTTCTTCTGGCGCTTTAACTTCAGCATTAATCAAAAAACCTAATGATGGATCTAAAAAAGAATTAGTTGGTATTCCTGTTGGTCAATATTTCAAAACTGACTTAGAATACAAAAAGTTTTGGGGAACCTCTAGCGACAATGTTCTTGCATTTAGAAGTTTATTAGGTATTGCAATTCCATACGGAAACTCAGATGAAATTCCGTTTAGTAGAAGTTACTTTATTGGTGGTGCAAATGATTTACGCGCTTGGAAAATATATGATTTAGGTCCTGGATCTATTAAAAACGGGCTTGAATATAATGTTGGTACAATGAAATTTTTAGCAAGTTTAGAGTATCGATTTAAGATAATAAACAACATAAAAGGAGCTTTATTTGCCGATGCAGGGAATATTTGGGACATCTCTAAATCAAATTTGATTGAGCCTGAAGGAAAGTTTAATGGTTTGAAATCTTTAAATTCTATTGCACTTGGAACAGGCTTTGGAATTAGATATGATTTTAACTTTTTGGTAATTAGATTAGATTTAGGTTTTAAAACTTATGAGCCTTATCAAAATGATGATTCAAAATGGTTTAGCAATTACAATTTCGGAAATGCTGTTTATAATATCGGAATTAATTATCCTTTCTAGGAATTTCTTATAATTTACTAAAACGTTATAGCAATCTCTTTATTTTCTTATCAAATTTAAAACAAAAAATATGTAATTTTGTGAATACAATTATCAATAATTAACTATGAGCTATAATATAAAACCAGGAGTTGCAACTGGAGACGAAGTACAAGAAATTTTTCGATTAGCAAAAGAGAAAAAATTCGCGCTTCCTGCAGTAAACGTAACTGGATCATCAACAATTAATGGAGTTTTAGAAACTGCTAAAGAATTAAATGCACCTGTTATTATTCAATTTTCAAATGGTGGAGCGCACTTTAATGCTGGTAAAGGATTATCAAACGAAGGACAAAAGGCAGCTATTGCTGGAGCAGTTGCTGGAGCAAAACATGTTCATATATTATCAGAAGCATATGATGTTCCTGTAATTTTACATACAGATCATGCCGCAAAAAAACTATTACCTTGGATTGATGGACTTTTAGATGCAAGTGAAAAACATTTTGCAGAAACTGGCAAGCCCTTATATAGTTCTCACATGATTGATTTATCTGAAGAGCCTATCGAAGAAAATATTGAAATCTGTAAAGGATATTTGGCTCGTATGAGTAAAATGGGAATGACTTTAGAGATTGAACTTGGAATTACTGGTGGTGAAGAAGATGGTGTTGACAATTCTGATGTTGATGTTTCAAAATTATATACTCAACCAGAAGAAGTTGCATATGCTTATGAAGAGTTAATGAAAGTGAGCCCTAAATTTACAATTGCTGCTGCATTTGGGAACGTTCATGGCGTTTACAAACCTGGAAACGTAAAATTAACTCCAAAAATTCTTTTAAATTCACAAGAATATATTTCAAAGAAGTATAGTGTTCCTCATAACACTATCGATTTTGTTTTTCATGGTGGTTCTGGATCAACAGTTGAAGAAATAAGAGAAGGAATTAGTTATGGAGTCATAAAAATGAATATTGATACTGATTTACAATATGGTTTCGCAACAGGAATAAGAGATTATTTCGGTAAAAATGTTGAATACCTTAAAAGTCAAATTGGAAATCCAGACGGTGCAGATGTGCCAAACAAAAAATATTATGACCCAAGAAAATGGCTACGAGAAGGTGAGCAAACTTTTAATGCTCGTTTGAAACAAGCCTTTATAGACTTAAATAACATTGATACCTTATAATTACTATTTGGAAATACCATATTAATAAAGAGAAACTAATTTTAGTTTCTCTTTATTTTTTTAGTAAATTGCCCAACTAAACTTAACTCAAAAACCTACTACTATGTCATCTTGGTTTAAAAGAAAAGACAAAGGAATTCAAACACCTACAGAACAAAAAAAAGATGTTCCAAAGGGCCTTTGGCATAAAACACCTAGCGGTAAAATTGTTGATGCAGATCAATTAAGGGCAAACTTTTATGTTAGTCCAGAAGATAATTACCACACAAGAATTGGAAGTAATGAATACTTTGAAATATTATTTGATAATAATAAGTTTAAGGAATTAAATCCAAAAATATCTTCAAAAGATCCATTGAACTTTGTTGATAGTAAAAAATATTCTGATCGATTAAACGCAGCAAAAGAAAAAACAAACTTAACTGATGCAGTTAGAACGGCTGTTGGAAAATCAAATGGCAAAAACTTAGTTCTAGCTTGTATGGATTTCGCTTTTATTGGTGGCTCAATGGGAAGTGTTGTAGGAGAGAAAATTGCTCGCGCGGCAGATTATGCATTGAAAAACAGATTGCCTTTTATGATTATTTCAAAATCTGGAGGAGCAAGAATGATGGAAGCAGCATTATCATTAATGCAATTAGTTAAAACTTCATCAAAATTAGCACAATTAGCAGACGCTAATATTCCATATATATCTTTATGTACCGATCCAACAACAGGAGGTACAACAGCATCATTTGCTATGCTTGGAGATATTAATATTTCTGAACCTGGAGCGTTGATTGCTTTTGCAGGACCAAGAGTTGTTAGAGACACTACAGGAAAAGAATTGCCTGAAGGTTTTCAAACTGCTGAGTTTCTTTTAGAACATGGCTTTTTAGATAGAATTGTTGAAAGAAAAAACCTTAAACAGCAAGTAAATTTATACCTAGATCTTATTTTAAATCAGCCTGTAAGAGCCTAAATTGTATGTTAAAAAAAGTTGGTTTTTCATTTTTTTCTATTTGCGTTTTATTTTCAATCACAAATTGTAAAACCGTACAAAAACCAATTGTAAAAGCAGCAGAAGAGATTCCATATTTTACTTTTACCACACTTGACAATAAAAGGTTCACAAAGGAAAATCTTGATACTACAAGAACAAAACTTTTTTATTATTTCAATTCAGAATGTGAGCATTGTGAAAAACAAGGCTCATGGATTTCAAAAGATATTGAGATTTTTAACAATTTAGAAGTAATCTTTATTTCATTTGAAGAAATGGACGCAATAAAAGGGTATCAAAACAAGTTTAATTTTGTCAGAGATAACATCACTTTTTTACAAGATACAAGACTTACATTTTCTGACAAATTTGGAGTAGGAGAATTTCCAAGTATAATTTTATATACTAAAAATGGAAAACTCATTAAAAAATTTGAAGGAGAAACTAAAGTAAGTGATATCGCAGCTTCAATAAAATAAAAAAGCCGTTACACCTATATAATGTAACGACTCTTTAATACCAAAATAACCAATTTAATTCAATATAATCACAATTTCATTTCCGTTTTCCAAGGTTAATATAGCTTCATTATCACATTCTCCATCACCAAAATCTAAACTAGCAGCTCTATCATTTCTTTGTAGTTCAACCACACCACTTACAAAAAACCTGCAAACTAATTCTCTTCTTAAAGCTGTTGTGATTTCAGCACTCAATACATTTCCGTTTTTAAGAACTGAAATCCAATTCCCTGTAATTAAATATACATTATCACTCCAGACACCACTTCCAACACCTTCAATCCATTCTCTTATTTTAACACCTTCTCTTGAAGCAAAATCTCCATTATCCCAATTTATACTAATGTCAACTGTTGCAGTAGATTGAGGAGTTCCATTTTCGTTCGCACGCACTCTAACAATAGAATAACTTCCCTCAATTAATTTGTGATCTACTCTAAAATCATCAAATTCAACAGAAATAGTTTTTGTGTGTAATGCTGGATCTTTTTCGTAACTCATAGTCAATATTCCCGCAATAAAATGTCCTCGAACCACACACCCATCTCCAAAATCTAGAGTTACAATTTTAGAATTATCTGTAGTCACTACTGTTTTAGTTAAACATGTAGGGAAAAAAGTTGAATTATTATTCTCTCTTGATGCTGATAAACCACTTTCTTCTTCAATATATGCTTGCTCAACAATAATACTTATCTCTTCAATAGCACTATCTACTTCTTCAGAATTTGAAACATCTTCCACTTCAATTTGCTCTGAACTTACAATCAATTCTTCATCAGTATTACAACTAATAAATGTAACCATTGATAAAACGATTACGACTAAATTTAATTTTAACAGTCTTGTTTTCATAATTTTATATTTTTTATTTAACATTTATACTTCTATGACTTATTGAAATTCAAAAGGTTTAATTTCACCTATTTTAATTGCCCTAAACCATTGTTATTCAAAATAATAATTTTATATTTGCGCCCTTGATTCATGAGAATCATGTACATAAAAATTATTAAAATTAATATTAGCATGTATTTAACAAAAGAAGTAAAAGCAGAGATTTTCGTAAAGCACGGAAAAAATGCAACAAACACAGGTTCTGCAGAAGGACAAATTGCATTATTCACACATAGAATAAACCACTTAACTGGACATTTAAAAACAAATCGTAAAGATTATAATACTGAACGTTCGTTAGTGAAATTGGTAGGTAAAAGAAGAAGTTTATTAGATTATCTAATCAAAACAGACGTCTTAAGATACCGTGCAATTATAAAAGAATTAGGATTAAGAAAATAATTATAAGAGGCTTATCAGCCTCTTTTTTTTTCTCAATTCTATAATAAGAAAGTTAAACTTTTCATTGGTAACACAACACAACACCAAACAGTTTAATTAAAAAAGTTTAAAACATTTATGATTCCAAAAGTTTTTAGAGAGGTTATAGACCTTGGAGATGGAAGAGAAATTTCTATCGAAACCGGAAAATTAGCAAAACAAGCCCATGGCTCTGTTGTTGTTCAATCTGGAAAATGTATGATCCTTTGTACTGTAGTTTCTAACTACGAACAAAAAGATTTGAATTTTCTTCCTTTAACGGTAGATTACCGTGAAAAATTTGCTGCCGCAGGACGTTATCCTGGAGGCTTCTTTAAAAGAGAAGCAAGACCTAGTGATGGTGAAGTATTAACAATGCGTTTAGTAGACAGAGTTTTACGTCCATTATTCCCAAAAGATTATACTGCCGAAACACAAGTAATGATTCAATTAATGTCTCATGATGAAGACGTTATGCCAGATGCAATGGCAGGTTTAGCAGCTTCGGCAGCTATTCAATTATCAGATTTCCCTTTTGAATGCGCAATCTCTGAAGCAAGAGTTGGTCGTATTAATGGAGAATTTATTATCAACCCAACACGTGCACAATTAGAAGAATCTGATTTAGACATGATGATTGGTGCCTCTGCAGATTCAGTAATGATGGTAGAAGGTGAAATGGATGAAATTTCTGAAGAAGAAATGGCAGACGCAATTAAGTTTGCACATGAAGCTATTAAAGTTCAATGTGCTGCTCAAATTAGACTTGCTGAAGCATTTGGTAAGAAAGAAGTTCGTGAATATGAAGGTGAAAGAGTAGAAGAAGATTTAGCAAAGAAAGTTCATGACATGGCTTACGATAAAGTATATGCTATTGCAAAAGCTGGATCTGCTAAACATGAAAGAACTGCTGCATTTAAAGAAATAAAAGAATATATTAAAGCGAGTTTTTCTGAAGAAGAATTAGCAGATTACGGTGGTTTAGTTTCTGATTATTATCGCAAAGCGGAAAAAGCTGCAATTCGTGATTTAACTTTAAACGAAGGATTACGTCTTGATGGTCGTCAAACTGATGAGATTCGTCCAATTTGGTCTGAAGTAGATTATCTACCTTCTGTTCATGGTTCTTCTATCTTTACAAGAGGTGAAACTCAAGCTTTAGCAACAGTAACACTTGGTACTTCTAGAGATTCAAATAAAATAGATATGCCATCTTACGAAGGTGAAGAAAATTTCTATTTACATTATAACTTCCCTCCTTTTTGTACAGGTGAAGCTAGACCTATTCGTGGAACATCTCGTAGAGAAGTTGGACACGGTAATTTAGCGCAACGTGCATTAAAAGGAATGATTCCAGCAGATTGTCCATATACAGTGAGAGTTGTTTCTGAAGTATTAGAATCTAACGGTTCTTCTTCAATGGCTACTGTATGTTCAGGTACAATGGCATTGATGGATGCAGGAGTTCAATTAATAAGACCAGTTTCTGGTATTGCAATGGGATTAATTTCTGATGCAGAATCTGGAAAATACGCTGTATTATCTGATATTTTAGGAGATGAAGATCACTTAGGAGATATGGATTTTAAAGTTACTGGTACTGCTAATGGTATTACTGCTTGTCAAATGGATATTAAAGTAAAAGGTTTGTCTTATGACGTATTAGAAGCTGCATTAAAACAAGCTCGTGATGGTCGTTTACATATCTTAGGAAAAATAACTGAGACTATCTCTGCTCCAAATGCAGATGTGAAAGCTCACTCTCCTAAAATGGTTACTAGAAGAATTGCTAATGAATTCATTGGAGCATTAATTGGTCCTGGAGGAAAAGTAATTCAAGAAATTCAAAAACAAACTGGTTGTACACTTGTAATTAATGAAGATCCAATTACTGAAGAAGGAATTGTTGAAATTCTTGGTACTGACCAAAATGGTATTGATACTGTTCTTGCAAAAATTGATTCTATAACTTTCAAACCAACAAAAGGAAGTGTATATGAAGTGAAAGTAATTAAAATGTTAGATTTTGGTGCTGTTGTTGAATATATAGACGCTCCAGGAAACGAAGTTTTATTACACATTTCTGAACTTGCTTGGGAACGCACAGACAACGTAACTGATGTTGTAAACATGGGTGACGTATTTGACGTTAAATATTTTGGTAGAGATCCAAAAACTAGAAAAGAAAAAGTTTCTAGAAAAGCTCTTATGCCAAGACCACCACGTGAAGAAAGTAAACCAAGAGAAAATAGTTAAACTATTTTTTTATCATATTCTTAAAGCCTCAAAATTAATTTTTTGAGGCTTTTTTACTTTTATATACGAAAATTAACAGACTGCAAAATAAATTGGTACACGTTGTTTTATAAAACAGTTTTTTTAATCCCAATTTTAATAACCATATATAGTTCAACCATCATTTATTTTACAATCCTATCACTTAACTCATCATCACTCAAGTTAAACATTTGATTTTAAGCAGTTAAAACTATCACTAACTACTTATTATTTTAAGACACTACTATTTATAAAATAACACCCTAAAGGCAAACTTTCACAAAATAAAAATAAATATCTTTTATTTTGTAACAAAACAATAACAACTTGCGTATATATACTTGATACCTAAAATTATTAGATGAGACAACTAAAAATCACCAAGCAGGTTACAAATAGAGAAACTGCGTCATTAGACAAATATTTACAGGAAATTGGGAAAGTAGATTTAATTACTGCAGACCAAGAAGTAGAATTAGCTCAGCGAATTAAAGCAGGAGACCAATTAGCTTTAGAAAAATTAACTAAAGCCAATTTACGTTTTGTTGTTTCTGTAGCAAAGCAATATCAAAATCAAGGGTTGACATTACCAGATTTAATAAACGAGGGAAATTTAGGTCTTATTAAAGCTGCAAAACGTTTTGATGAAACTCGTGGATTTAAATTTATCTCATATGCTGTTTGGTGGATTCGTCAATCTATATTACAAGCACTAGCAGAACAATCAAGAATTGTTAGATTGCCTTTAAATAAAATTGGTTCTATCAATAAGATAAATAAAATGTACGCTTTCTTAGAACAAGAAAATGAACGTCCTCCATCTGCAGAAGAAATTGCAAAAAAGTTGGACATGACTATAAGTGATGTAAAAGAGTCAATGAAAAATTCTGGCCGTCACGTATCTATGGATGCGCCATTAATAGAAGGTGAAGATTCAAACTTATATGATGTATTAAATACTGGTGATTCTCCAAATCCTGATAGAGTATTAATGCATGATTCTTTAAAGATAGAAATCATTAGAGCATTAGAAACTTTAACTCCAAGAGAAGCAGATGTAGTACAACTTTACTTTGGTTTAGGAGAACAACATCCTATGACTCTTGAAGAAATTGGTGAAACTTTCGATTTAACTCGTGAGCGTGTAAGACAAATAAAAGAAAAAGCAATAAGACGTTTAAAGCACACCTCTAGAAGTAAAATCTTAAAGACTTACTTAGGTTAATCTATATCTTATTTAAAATAAAAAGAAAACTCTCGATAATTCGAGAGTTTTCTTTTTTTAGTTAATCCCATATTTCGCAAACTCTTTTATATATTTGCCTTATTCTAATTATATACTTCATAAAATGACTAAAATTATTGCACCATCAGTACTAGCTTCAGACTTTGCAAACCTTCAAAGTGAAATTGAAATGCTAAATAAAAGTGAAGCTGAATGGATTCATATCGATGTAATGGATGGCGTTTTTGTTCCAAACATTTCTTTTGGAATGCCAGTTATACAAGCGATTAAAAAGCATGCGAAAAAAACAATGGATGTGCATTTAATGATTGTAAATCCAGATCAATACATCAGCACTTTTAAAAAAGTTGGAGCAGATATTTTAACTGTTCATT
>CAJXUO010000025.1 GCA_913061425.1 uncultured Lutibacter sp. | reverse complement strand
GAATCTATAAAACGTTGTATGGAAATTGCTGCTGCTGGAGGGCATAACGTTATACTAATTGGACCTCCTGGAAGTGGAAAAACAATGCTTGCGAAAAGATTGCCAACCATTTTACCTCCAATGACTTTACAGGAAGCATTGGAAACTACCAAAATCCATAGTGTTGTAGGTCGTATGAAAGAAAATAGCGGATTGATGGGACAACGTCCTTTCAGAAGTCCTCATCATACAATTTCTGATGTCGCACTTGTTGGTGGAGGTTCATATCCACAACCTGGAGAAATTTCACTGTCGCACAATGGCGTTTTATTTTTAGACGAATTACCAGAGTTTAAACGCTCTGTTCTTGAAGTAATGAGACAACCATTAGAAGATCGAGAAATCACAATTTCTAGAGCACGATTTACCGTTACCTATCCAAGTAGTTTTATGTTGGTAGCAAGTATGAATCCGTCTCCAAGTGGTTATTTTTCTGATGATGAAAAGGCTGTTTCTTCTTCTCCTGCAGAAATGCAGCGTTATTTAAGCAAAATTTCCGGTCCTCTTCTTGACCGAATAGATATTCATATTGAAGTGCAACCTGTACCCTTCGAAAAACTCACAGAAGAGCGTCGTGGCGAACCAAGTCATCTGATAAGGAAAAGAGTGACAGAAGCCAGAGAAATACAGTCAGAACGCTTTAAAGAAAACAAGAAAGTGCATTATAATGCTCAAATGAGTGTAAAGCAAATTCGAAAGTATTGTGATTTAAATGATGAATCGAAGTCTCTTTTAAAAAATGCTATGGAGCGTTTAAATCTTTCAGCAAGAGCCTATGACAGAATCTTGAAAGTAGCACGTACAATTGCAGATATAGCAAGCGAGAATGATATTTCTCCAGACCATATTGCAGAGGCTATTCAATATAGAAGTTTGGATAGAGAAGGTTGGTTGGGATAAAATAAAAAAACCCTTACAATTTCTTATAAGGGTTTTTTTAGTTCTATAATGAGATTCCTGCTTTCGCAGGAATAACATAAATTAATATCTATAATGCTCTGGCTTATAAGGACCATCAACAGTTACACCAATATAACTTGCTTGATCATCACGCAACTCTGTTAACTCAACACCAATTTTTTCTAAATGTAATTTCGCTACTTTTTCATCTAAGTGTTTAGGTAACATATACACTTCGTTTTGATAAGCATCTCTATTGTTCCATAATTCTAATTGCGCCAAAGTTTGGTTTGTAAATGAATTAGACATTACAAAACTTGGATGACCTGTTGCGCATCCTAAATTTACTAAACGCCCTTCTGCTAAAAGAATAATGTCTTTTCCAGCAATATTATATTTGTCAACTTGAGGTTTGATCGTGTCTTTTGTATGTCCGTGGTTTTTATTTAACCAAGCCATATCAATTTCGTTATCAAAATGCCCAATATTACAAACAATTACTTTGTCTTTCATTGACTCAAAATGACGCCCTTGAATAATATCTTTATTTCCTGTTGTTGTAATAATGATATCAGAATTAGCAATAACTGTTTCTAATTTCTTCACTTCAAAACCATCCATTGCAGCTTGCAATGCACAAATTGGATCAATTTCTGTAACTGTAACGATAGAACCTGCACCTTTAAAAGAAGCCGCAGTTCCTTTTCCTACATCACCATAACCACAAACAGTTACACGTTTTCCAGCCAACATAATATCTGTTGCTCTACGAATTGCATCTACTGCAGATTCTCTACATCCGTATTTATTATCAAACTTAGATTTAGTAACAGAATCATTTACATTAATTGCTGGCATTGGTAAAGTTCCTGCTTTTACTCTATCATATAAACGGTGAACTCCTGTAGTAGTTTCTTCTGAGAGTCCATTAACTCCAGCAGCTAATTCTGGATATCTATCCAAAACCATATTGGTTAAATCTCCACCATCATCTAAAATTAGGTTCAATGGTTTTTTATCTTCTCCAAAGAATAATGTCTGTTCTATACACCAGTCAAATTCTTCTTCTGTCATATCTTTCCATGCATACACTTCAGTTCCAGCAGCAGCAATTGCAGCAGCAGCTTGATCTTGTGTAGAAAAAATATTACAAGAACTCCAAGTAACTTCAGCACCAAGCGCTTGTAAAGTTTCTATTAAAACTGCTGTTTGGATTGTCATGTGTAAACAACCAGCAATTCTAGCTCCTTTTAATGGTTGCTCGTCTTTATACTCTTCTCTCAAGCTCATTAATCCAGGCATTTCAGCTTCTGCTAACTCAATTTCTTTTCTTCCCCATTCTGCAAGGTTCATGTCTTTTACCTTATATTTCACATAAGTTGATGTTTCTGTGCTCATAATTGTATATTTTTGAAGTGCAAATTTACAAAATACCTTTGAAATAATATGCCTCTTTATAAATCTATACAAACTACAAATCAAACAAAGATTTTAATCTGGAAAATTGAAGAGTCCTTTGATGAACTTTCCAAAGATATAGAATTAACGAATCGCTGTCAGATTAGAGTTGATTCAATGAAATCTGAATTGCATAAAAGAGGGTTTATGAGTATTCGCCATTTATTGGCAGAAGAAGGTTATGAAGATAAAGATTTGTTTTATGATGAATTTGGGAAACCTCATTTAACTGACGGAAAATTTATTTCGATTACACATTCTTTTAACTTCTCTGCTATTATAGTTAGCGATAATCATCCTGTAGGAATAGATATTGAAAAACAGCGTGATAAAATTGTAAGAATTGCACATAAATTTACACCCTTTGAAGAATACAAAACGTTGGCAAATCATGATGCATTAGTTCGAAAACTAACAATTGTTTGGGGTGCAAAAGAATCATTATATAAAATCTATGAACAAAAAGGATTAAGTTTCTTACAAGACATAAATGTTCAAGATTTCTCTTTTGATGACGGTCGTACAGTTGCTTCAATTCGTTTTATTGATGATAATTCTACTTACACTATTTCCTTTTTAGAATTTGAAGGCTTTACATGTGTCTATGCAATAAAATAATATGTCAAAAAATATTCTTGGACATATTAAAAAGTGTAAGCAGACAGGTCAAAAATTACTCGCCATTTTATTAGATCCTGACAAACTAATTGTTCGAAATTTACCGTTGATTATTGGAACAGCATTTGAAATGGATAACAACATTTTAGAATCAATAATATGAATGTGCTTATTGACTTTTTTTTAGAACCCTACAGAACAGCTTCAACACTTACTATTGTTTTAGAATTTGTTGCTGCATTATTTGGTGTGATTAGTGTTTTTTATGCGAAGAAAGAAAATATTTTAGTCTTTCCAACAGGTATAATTAGTACCGTAATTTATGTATACCTCTTGTCTAAATGGAGTTTATATGGCGATCTGATTATCAATATTTATTATACAGTTATGAGTGTTTATGGTTGGTATATGTGGCGTAAAATAATAGATGATAAAAAAAGCCATATTCCTATTTCAAGAACCAATAAAACTGATAGATTAAAGACGTTTGGCATCTTTTTATTTACTTCTATATTTGTGATTATTGTATATCGTTATTACAATATAATGCCAAACCATTTAAACTTTACTGAAAGTATAAATTATGCTTCTGAGAAACTTATGTCAGGAAATTTGACTAATTTTAGAGAAGGAACGCCATATTTAGACACATTTACAACAGGAATATTTTTTGCAGCAATGTGGTTAATGGCCAATAAAAAAATTGAACATTGGCTTTTTTGGATTGTAGGAAACATCGTTTCAATTCCTTTATATTTTGTTAAAGGTTACGGTTTTACTGGAATTCAATATACTCTATTTTTAATCTTAGCAATACAAGGATATATCCTATGGAAAAGGAACTTAGACAAGAAAAAGTAAATATTATAAAAATAGTTTTGTTTGGACCAGAATCTACTGGAAAGACAACGCTTTCTAATCAATTAGCTAGACACTACAACACTGTTTGGACTCCTGAATACGCACGTGAATACTTGCAAGAAAAATGGAATAACGAACGGAAAACGTGTGAAAATTCAGACTTAATTCCGATTGCAAAAGGGCAAATGAAGTTAGAAAATTCATTGGCAAAAAAAGCCGATAAAGTTCTTATTTGTGATACTGATTTGCTTGAAACTAAAGTCTATTCAGAGGAGTATTATGGTGGAAAAGTAGATGCCAAACTTGAAGAAGCTGCAACTGAAAATAATTATGACTTATACCTTTTAACCTATATAGATACACCTTGGGAAGCTGATGATTTACGTGACAAACCAGAAGAACGATTAGAAATGTTCAATGCATTTGAAAGTGCCTTAAGAAAACATAAAAGACCTTATATTTTATTAAAAGGAGATAAAGAAGCTCGATTAAAACTAGCAACCGAAGCCATTGACAAATTACTATCAGAAAGAGAAAATTTGGACAACTTTTCTGATTCTTTAACTGATTTAGACATGCACTTTATGCATCATAATTTAAATCAAGATTTGTATTAATGGATATTGAAAATATCAGTAAAGAATTAAGTTTTAAAGCAGTTAGAGCGAGTGGTGCAGGAGGACAACATGTAAACAAAGTTTCCTCTAAAATTGTTTTAACTTTTGATATTCCCTCTTCAAACTCTTTAAATGATGATGAAAAAGAAAGGCTAAAAGTTAGTTTAAAAACACGACTTACAAACGATACTATTTTAACTTTAAACTGTTCTGAAAGCAGAAGTCAGCATAAGAACAAAGAGATTATCACCAATCGATTCTTGAAGATTATTTCTGATGGATTGATTATTAAAAAATTTCGAAAAAAAACAAAACCTAGTAGAGCAGGTATTAGAAAGCGCTTGGAAAAGAAAAGTCGACATGCGCTTAAAAAAACAAGTCGTAGAAAACCAAAAATTGAGTAATTTATCTACTCCTCTTTCTATTGGTATTTCTTCGACTATTATTACTATTCCCTTGTGAATTACCGTCTTTAGGCTTAGAATTACGAGATTTATTTCTGTTATTATTTCTACTATTATTTTGCTTAGGTTTATTCTCAGATGGTTTAGCTGTAGGCTCAAAACCTTCTACAATTTCAGTTTTTATTTTGTAACCTAACAACTTTTCTATATCCCTAACATATTCTTTTTCATCAACATCAACCAATGAAATTGCTTCACCACTTGCTCCTGCTCTACCTGTACGTCCAATTCTATGTACATAATCTTCAGGTACATTTGGCAATTCAAAATTAACTACATGAGGTAATAATGGAATATCCAATCCACGAGCTGCAATATCAGTTGCAACTAACACTCTAACTTGTCCGCTTTTAAAACCTTCAAGTGCTTTTGTTCTTGCTCCCTGACTTTTATTTCCGTGAATTGCAGCAGATGAAATTCCTGCTTTTACCAATTTTTCACTTAGTTTATTTGCACGGTGTTTTGTTCTCGTAAAAATTAATACTTGTTTCCAATTACCATCAGAAATTAACTTGATCGTAAATTCAATCTTATCATCTTTATCAACTCTATATGCCTTTTGAACTACCATCTCTGCAGTTGAATTCTCTGGCTCTGCTTCTACAAGTATAGGTTGGTGTAAAATTCCTTCAGCTAATTTTTTTATTTCCTTAGAGAATGTTGCAGAAAACAATAAGTTTTGTCTTTTCTTCGGCATCATTGCAATAATTTTCTTGATATCCCTCAAGAATCCCATATCTAACATCCTATCTGCTTCATCTAAAACTAAAATATCAACTCTACCTAAAGACAATGCTCTTTGATCAATCAAATCTAATAAACGTCCAGGAGTTGCAACAACAACATCTACACCATATTTCAATGATTTTATCTGAGGTTTTGCGTTTACACCTCCAAAAATTACTGTAGATTTTATATCTAAAAACTGGCTGTAATCAACTACATTTTTATGTACTTGAGCTGCTAATTCTCTTGTTGGTGTCAATACCAAAGCACGAACAGGTCTTCTTCCTTCCTTTTTTGTTTGATGTAGTATCTGTAAAATTGGCAACGTAAATCCTGCCGTTTTTCCAGTTCCTGTTTGAGCAGATGCTAATACATCTTTGCGTTCTAATACTTTTGGAATTGCCTTTTCTTGAATAGGTGAAGGTATTGTATAGCCTTGTTTTTCAACGGCTTTAAGTAATTCTGGAATTAATCCTAGAGATTTAAATGACATATAAATTGTTTTTGAAACGACAATTTAACTTTAGAGTCATTTCTGTATGAAGTTGCAAAGGTACAGTTAATTTTAGCTTTCAAAGCTAATTTATAATTTTAGAAAAAAAATTAAAATTTATCTTTTTAGATTGTTATTTGTTTATACATTTGCACTGTTCTCATAAAGGGGTGCCTTCATCGGCTGAGATCATACCCATTGAACCTAGAACAGGTAATGCTGTTTAGGAAACGAACTTAAAGAAAAAGTCTTGTAGATTTTTTTAGCAAGTCCAGAAGCAGAAGCTTCAGAAAACCAATTATTCAACAACAACCGAATAATTACCTCTTTTTATTTGTTTTAATTAAAGTTAAAATGAAAAAAATATCAATTATTTTTTTATTGTTTGTCAGTGCAATCTACGCTCAAGATGAGACTAAAAAAGATTCTATTAATTTTATAGATGAAGTTATTGTACAAGCTGTTAGAGTTAATTCTGATTCTCCAGTAACACATTCAAATTTATCAAAAAAAGAAATTTCTAAACGTAACTTAGGGCAAGATATTCCAATCTTAATGAATTATATGCCAAACGTAGTCACATCTTCTGATGCTGGTGCTGGAGTTGGATATACCTATATTCGTGTTCGCGGTTCAGATGCTTCTAGAGTGAATGTCACTGTAAACGGAATCCCTTATAATGATGCTGAAAGTCAAGGTACATTTTGGGTGAATATGGGAGATTTCGCATCTTCTACACAAAGTTTACAGTTACAACGAGGAGTTGGAACATCAACAAATGGTTCTGGTGCATTTGGTGCAAGTTTAAATATTTTAACAGATGCTGTATCAGAAGAAGTACATGGAGAAATTTCAAATTCATTTGGATCATACGGAACAAGAAAACATACTGTGAAGTTTTCTACCGGAAAATTGGGTATGGATACTGAGCGTCGGTCACTGAGCGGAGTCGAAGTGAGTCGAAGTATTGAATTTGCAGGACGTCTATCAAATATTTATTCTGACGGATATGTAGACAAAGCCTTTTCTGATTTAAAATCATATTTTTTACAAGGTTCTTATACTGATGAAAATACACTAATTAAAGCATTAGTATTTGGAGGAAAAGAAAGAACATATCAAGCATGGTTTGGATTGTCTGCAGATGAATTAAAAGAAGATAGAAGACAGAATCCTTATACGTATGATAACGAGACTGACAACTATCAGCAAGATCATTATCAATTGCATTGGAATGAAAAATTAAATGAAAATTGGTCTACAAATCTTGGCTTGAACTTTACACATGGTGAAGGTTATTTTGAACAATTTAAATCTGAAAAAAAACCTGAAGATTATGCTAATTTAGTTGTTGCAACTGATGGAAGCAGAACAGACTTAATAGTTCGTAGATGGTTAAAAAACGATTTTTATGTAGCCAATTTTAATGCAAATTATACTTCTGAAAAACTAAAGGTAATCTCTGGAGTTTCATATAGCAATTACGCTGGAGATCATTTTGGAGAAGTTATTTGGGCAAAAGAATTTGCTGAAAATGCTTCTGTTCGAGATACATACTATGAAAGTGATGCTGCTAAAAAAGATTTTAGTCTCTTTTCAAAAGTTACTTTTAACCTTTCAGAAAAACTAAAAACTTATATTGATCTACAAGGACGTTTTGTGAATTATTCTACTGTTGGTTTAACTTCAGATAGGAACGCTATAAGTGTTGCATCAAACTTTAGTTTTTTCAATCCGAAAATTGGGTTTACTTATAAAATGAATGACAATAACAGCCTATACACTTCTTATTCAAGAGCCAATAGAGAGCCAAATCGTAAAGATTTTGAATTGAATATCAATGTGAAATCTGAAAAAATGAACGACTATGAATTAGGCTGGAGACTGAAAACAGATAATATTAAAGTGAGCGCCAATATTTACTATATGCAATATAAAGATCAGTTGATTTTAACTGGTGATATTGATGACACAGGAGATTATACAAGAGAAAATGTTGATGATAGTTACCGATTAGGATTGGAAATTGACGCAGATATTCAATTGAATGATAAAATCTCAATTCGTCCAAACATCTCTTTAAGTTCTAATAAAATTAAAGACTTTTCCATAAACAGAGACAACACTACAACCTTTTTAGGTAATTCAGAAATTGCTTTTTCTCCAAGTATTATTGCAGGAAATGCTTTTATGTATAGTCCTTCTGACAAATTTCAATTGACTTTATTGTCAAAATTTGTCGGAGAACAATATTTAAGCAATACAGAAACTGAAGCGTCAAAACTCGACAGTTATTTTACAAGCGACTTTACTATTTCTTATGAATTAGAGACCAACTCAATTTTTAAATCAATTGTATTTACAGGGCTTGTAAATAATATTTTCGATAAAGAATATGTTGATAGAGGTTATACGTATTTAGATACTTGGACTGGGCCTACATCGTTTGAAGTTCAAGGATATTATCCACAAGCTACACGGAACTTCTTAGTTGGAGTGACTTTGAAATTTTAGAGGTCGATTAAGTATCGAAAAACGTTATTAAGAAAGTAAACCATTTACTTTCTTAATAACACCTTAATTCTTTCTTCAAACGTTGATTCTTTAATAGGTAAATGGATGCTTTCAAACAAATTCATAAATACTTCAGAATGTTTCTTTGAACGCATAGTTTCCATACTTATATGAATGAAATTTGACCACATTACTGATTTTAACTCAATTTTGTCTTCGCTATACATTCTAAATTCTACCAAAGTACTCAATGGAGTAAGTTTTATTATTTGTGATTGAATTGTTACAATTTCAGATAAATTAGCAGATTTCAAATATGCAATTTGATTTGAACCAGTAACCCAACCAACGCCTTGAGTCTGTGCAATATTTAAATAATCAAAATTGTAATTTTCTATCAATTGATCTTCTCTAGCATTTATTAAATAATCAATATATTTTGAATTATTCAAATGTTTAAAAGGATCACAATCTTGAAACCGAATCTTTGTTTTACTCTCTAATATTTTATTCATTTATTTATTCTTCCAATAACACAACTAATAAAAGATGTGGCTTATTTTACAACAAAATTGTCTGCTCCAATGGTTTGTTGCGTATTTAAGCAACTAAAAGTCGAATAGAAAGTCCGCGAGGACTTTCGTAAATTGGCTAAAACCAGCAATTAATTTTGCACGGTGTTAGTTCCTGTCTCTTATACACATCTCCGAGCCCACGAGACCTCTCTACATC
>CAJXUO010000024.1 GCA_913061425.1 uncultured Lutibacter sp. | reverse complement strand
TGGAGAATTAATCGACTTTATTTCTGATGATAATCAAAGCCTGATTCCTGTACCTCTTGGAGTTTCACTCCCATTATTTAAAAATAGGAGCTGTGAGATAGGAGAAATTAATTTGAATTATGATGGTAAAACGTACAATGGTGTTTTAAACAAACAACTGATTGTACAAACTGCATTTATGTATTTAAACGCACCATATCTTTGGGGAGGAAAAACACCTTTTGGTATAGATTGCTCTGGCTTTACACAAATGGTTTATAAACTATGTGGTTATACATTATTCCGAAATTCTTCTGAACAAGCAACTCAAGGTGAAGTGTTAAGTTTTATTGAAGAAAGTGAGCCTGGAGATTTAGCATTTTTTGATGATAAAGAAGGGAGTATTATTCATGTTGGAATAATTATGGAAGACAACTACATTATACATGCTCATGGAAAAGTTCGCATTGACCGATTAGATCATAGTGGAATTTATAATGTAGAAACCAAAAGGCATACACACAAACTTAGAGTAATTAAGAAGATTATATAAATATAAAAGCTTGCAATTTGCAGGCTTTTATATTAAAAAAAAGAACAGATTTAAACTATTCTATATATTTCTCCATACCTAAATTTTCATACAAACTATTCAATTGTATTCTTCCTCCGTCAGAAGGTTGTAATTCATACGATTTCTCTAAAAACGGTAAACTTTCGTTTAAAATAGGTAACATTTTTTCTTCTCTTATTTGATCTGCTTTATCAAAATTCATACCAGTTGCATCCATCTCTTCTTGTACAGCATCCAATTTCTTTAAAATAAGATTCCCAAGATTAGCATATGCATTTGCAAAATTCGGATCTAACTCTATCGCTTTTGATAAGTGTTTTTTTGATTTTACTGCATCAATATCCATATTTAAAGTACCAACATTAAAATGTAAAATAGGGTCACTAGGCTTGATAGCAATCGCTTCTTCAATTTTTTCAGAATACTTTATATTATCACCAATTTGATAGTAAAGGTTTGCTTCATCTAAAATTAGATTATAATCATTTGGCGCTAAACTTCTGGCTTTAGCCATCATAACAATTGCTTCAGCATTTTTATCGGTAGCACTGTAACTCATTGCTAAAAACTTGTATATATTTTTAGTTCTAGCCTCTGAAACTTCTTCATTTCCATTTTTTACAATACCAAGTCTTAAGTTTGTATCCATATCTTTTTTAGAAGTAAAGTATCTAAATGTTCCATCTGAATTTTCAGCCTTATACGTTTTAGAAACTCCTGTAAATCCTAAATCAAGTAATTTTTGTAAATGAATCGTTGAGTTTTCATAATCTTTTCCATAATAAGCTGAAACAGCTGCTGAATATAATGCACTTGTATCTCTAACACTTAGATTGTAAACTCTATAAAATCCAGAAGAGGCGTTTTTAAAGCTTTCTAAATCAGAATCCTGAATAGCCTTGTCATAATCTTTTGCAGCTTGGTCATTAACAGCAATCACAATATTCTTAAGAGTTTGCGATGCTTCAGCAGAATATTTAGAAGATTTAGATTCTTTTTCTATCTTCATCAATTCTTCTAATACAGCAGCAGCTTTTTCAGCATTCATAGGTTTTGTACCATTTGCATAAAGCGCCATTCCTTTGACATAATAAAATTTTGCTTTTGTTTTAGTGTCGGCATTAGCAATTAAACTTTCCGCTTTAGAAATATTGGCTAATGCAGAGGTAAAATCATTACCCTTTAGAGCCTTTTCAGCTGCTTTCACTTCACTTTTTTGAGAAAATGTAGCAATACTCATAAGCAATGAAGCAGACAGTATAATTAGTTTTTTATTTATCATGACTAGTGTTTTAATAATTTTTATTGTTTATTTTAATTTTCATTTGATTCTTCAACCGATTCATCATTTGACTCATCACCTGACTCTTCATTTTCAATTTCCGTGCCATTCTCAATTTCCTCGTCATCAACATCATCATGCATTACTTTAGCAACAGCAGCAATTGAATCTTCACCTTTAATGTTAATTAGTTTAACACCTTGTGTAGCTCTTCCCATAACTCGTAAATCAGAAACAGCCATTCTAATCGTAATTCCAGATTTATTGATAATCATTAAATCATCTTCATCGGTAACATTCTTAATTGAAACTAACTGACCTGTTTTATCGGTAACATTAATAGTTTTAACTCCTTTACCTCCACGATTTGTAATTCTATAATCCTCTAAACTAGAACGTTTACCGTAACCCTTTTCAGAGACAACTAACACATTGCTTTCAGGATCATTTACAGCAATCATACCAACAACTTCGTCTTTAGGATCTTTTAAAGTAATACCTCTTACTCCTGAAGCATTTCTACCCATTGGACGCGTTTTATTTTCTTCAAATCTAATACACTTACCTGATTTTAAGGCTAGCATAACTTGGCTATCGCCTGTTGTTAACTTCGCTTCTAATAATTCATCATTATCTCTAATGGTAATTGCATTAATTCCATTAGTTCTAGGTCTAGAATATTGCTCTAAAGAAGTCTTTTTAACCTGACCATTTTTAGTAGCCATAATAATATAATGGCTATTGATATAGTCTTCATCTTTTAAATCTTGAGTAACAAGGAAAGCTTTTACTTTATCATCTGACTCAATGTTTATTATATTTTGAAGCGCTCTACCTTTTGATGTCTTTCCTCCTTCTGGAATTTCAAATACACGCATCCAGAAAACTTTTCCTTTTTGTGTAAAGAACAACATATATTGGTGATTCGTACCAACAAATAAGTGCTCTAAGAAATCTTCATTTCTAGTAGCCACACCTTTTTGACCACGTCCTCCTCTATTCTGAACTTTATATTCATCTAAATTTGTACGTTTCACATAACCTGCATGAGAAATTGTAACAACTACTTTAGAGTCTGGAATCATATCTTCAATACTCATATCACCTCCAGCATATTCAATCACAGATCTTCTTTCGTCACCATATTTTTCTTTAATAGTAAGCAACTCATCTTTAATGATTTGGTATCTTCTTGGCTCGTTTGCAAGAATATCTTTTAAATCAGCAATAGTGATCATTATTTCATCAAACTCAGCCCTTAATTTACCTTGTTCTAAACCTGTCAATTGACGCAAACGCATTTCAACAATTGCTTTGGATTGAATTTCTGTCAATTCAAAACGTTTAATCAATTTCTCTTTTGCTTCATCAGCATTAGAAGAAGCTCGAATAATTTTAATTACCTCATCAATATTATCAGATGCTATAATTAAGCCTTCTAAAATATGAGCTCTAGCCTCTGCCTTTTTTAAATCAAATATTGTTCTTCTTTCAATTACTTCGTGTCTATGTTCAACAAAATAATGAATTAATTGCTTTAAGTTTAATTGCTCTGGCCTTCCTTTAACAAGCGCGATATTATTCACACTAAAAGAAGTTTGAAGCGAAGTATATTTGAATAATTTATTTAAAACTACATTCGGAATTGCATCACGTTTTAATATGTAAACAATACGCATCCCATTTCTATCAGATTCATCACGAATATTTGCAATACCATCCAATTTCTTATCATTTACTAAATCAGCAGTCTTCTTAATCATGTCTGCTTTATTAACCTGATAAGGAATTTCAGTAACAATAATACATTCTCTTCCTTTTATCTCTTCAAAAGCAGTTTGAGCACGCATTACAATACGTCCACGACCTGTTTCAAAAGCACTCTTTACACCATCGTAACCATAAATAATTCCTCCTGTAGGAAAATCTGGAGCTTTAATGTGCTCCATTAACCCCTCAATCTCAATATCATTATTTTCGATATATGCAATAGTTCCATTAATTACTTCAGTTAAATTATGTGGCGCCATATTAGTTGCCATACCTACAGCAATACCTGAACCTCCATTAACTAATAAATTTGGTATACGAGTTGGCAAAACAGTAGGCTCGTACAATGTATCATCAAAGTTTAATCTCTGATCAACAGTTTCTTTTTCAATATCAGATAACATATCTTCCGATATCTTCTGCATTCTCACCTCAGTATAACGCATTGCTGCTGGACTATCTCCATCAACTGACCCAAAGTTACCTTGACCGTCAACCATCATATAACGCTGGCTCCAATGCTGCGCCATACGAACCATAGAATCATAAACAGATGTATCACCATGAGGGTGGTACTTTCCTAAAACTTCCCCAACAATTCTTGCAGATTTTTTATATGATCCTGTAGCCTTGATCCCTAATTCATGCATACCAAAAAGAACCCTTCTATGAACTGGTTTCAAACCATCTCTTACATCTGGAAGTGCCCTAGAAACAATCACTGACATTGAATAATCAATGTAAGCTGATTTCATTTCATCTTCAATATTAATCGGTATCACTTTTTCTCCGTCTGCCATATATTATTTGTTTAATTTTTAACTTAAAATAAATAGAAGAGCAAGATACAATTTTCGTCACTTTTTAGTCATAAAAACAGTTCGCTTTTTTGGAATAGTTATTAACAATTTATTGCTGAAAATCTACTTGTAAAACCCCCTGAAAACCAATAAAATAGATGCCTTATTTAAATATAATTAAAAAGAGGTATCACTTTTGTAGTACTATAAGAAAAAAATCTATTAATTTTACGATATAATCTATTGAATAGTTATAAAAAATTAAAAGATTACTATTTATAATTTAACCCTATAAATAATATATGGACGATAATTTTTCACCAAAAGTAAAAGATGTAATTGCATACAGCAAAGAAGAAGCCTTAAGATTAGGACATGATTTTATAGGCACAGAACACCTTGTGCTTGGTCTTTTAAGAAAAGCTGAAGGCAAAGCGATTGATATTTTAAATTTACTTGAAGTTAACTTAGAACATTTGCGCAAGAAAATTGAACTTCTTAGCCCTGCAAATCCAGTTACAACTTCAGTTAATAATAAACGCAATTTACATTTAACAAAACAAGCTGAAAAAGCATTAAAAACTACTTTTCTAGAAGCTAAGTTATATCAAAGTGATTCTGTAAATACGGCACATTTGTTATTGTGTGTTTTAAGAAACGAAAATGACCCAACTACTAAATTGCTTCAAAAGTTTGATATTGATTATGAAGAAGTAAAATCTTTATTCAAACAATTATTTATTGGTGATGAGGAAATTGAAGAAAATTTAAATATCAGTCCAACTTCTGAGACACCTTCTGATGATGATTTTGATGAAGCTACATCAAACCCGTTTGAACAACAACCAAAAGAGAAGTCTAAAGGGAAGTCAAAAACTCCCGTTTTAGATAATTTTGGACGTGATTTAACACGCTTAGCAGAAGAAAATAGCCTAGACCCTGTAGTAGGTCGTCAAAAAGAAATAGAGAGAGTCTCACAAATTTTAAGTAGACGTAAAAAAAACAATCCAATGCTAATTGGTGAACCTGGAGTTGGAAAATCTGCTATTGCAGAGGGGCTGGCCTTAAGAATTGTACAAAGAAAAGTTTCTAGAATACTATTTGACAAGCGAATCATTTCGTTAGACTTGGCAAGTTTAGTGGCTGGAACTAAATATAGAGGGCAATTTGAGGAACGTATGAAAGCCTTGATGAATGAATTAGAAAAAAATGAAGATATCATTTTATTTATTGATGAAATTCATACAATTGTTGGTGCTGGTGGAGCAACTGGATCATTAGATGCTTCTAACATGCTTAAGCCTGCTTTAGCAAGAGGAGAAATACAATGTATTGGCGCAACAACTTTAGACGAGTTTAGACAAAATATAGAAAAAGATGGTGCACTAGAAAGACGATTTCAAAAAGTAATTATCGAGCCTACATCAATTGAAGAAACTATTCAAATATTACACAATATCAAAGATAAGTACGAGGCTCATCATCATGTAAATTATACAGATGAAGCTATTGATGCTTGTGTAAAATTAACCAATAGATATATGACGGATCGTTTCTTGCCAGACAAAGCAATTGATGCACTTGACGAGGCTGGATCTAGAATACATATCACAAATATTGTTGTTCCTAAGGACGTACTAGAATTAGAATCGCAATTAGAAACTGTTAAAACTGATAAAAACAATGCAGTAAGCAGTCAAAAATATGAAGAAGCAGCAAAGTTACGTGATGATGAAAAGAGAATAGAAATCTCTTTACAATCTGCACAAAAACAATGGGAAGAAGCCTCAAAATTAAATAGAGAAATTGTTACAGAAGACAATGTTGCTGAAGTCGTTTCTATGATGACTGGAATTCCAGTAAATAGAGTTGCAGAAGCTGAAAGTAACCGCCTAAGCGAATTACCAAACCTTATTAAAGGAAAAGTAATAGGTCAAGATGAAGCCGTTTCAAAAGTTGTAAAGGCAATTCAAAGAAATAGAGTTGGATTAAAAGATCCTAATAAACCAATTGGTTCATTTATTTTCTTAGGTCAAACTGGTGTTGGAAAAACACAGTTAGCAAAAGTACTTGCCAGAGAATTGTTTGACAATGAGGATGCACTTATACGAGTAGATATGAGTGAATATATGGAGAAATTTGCTATTTCAAGATTGATTGGTGCACCTCCAGGATATGTTGGCTATGAAGAAGGTGGTCAATTAACAGAGAAAATTAGAAGAAAACCATATTCTGTTGTCTTGCTAGATGAAATTGAAAAGGCACATCCAGATGTTTTCAATATGCTTTTACAAGTTTTAGATGATGGTTATATAACTGATAGTCTTGGTAGAAAAATTGATTTTAGAAATACAATCATTATCATGACATCAAACATTGGCTCACGTCAATTAAAAGATTTTGGTTCTGGTGTTGGTTTCGGTACAAGTTCTAAAAAAGACCAAGCAGATGCTCATGCAAAAAGTGTCATCGAAAATGCACTAAAAAAATCATTTGCTCCAGAATTTTTAAATAGAATTGATGATGTTGTTGTCTTTAATGCTTTAGAAAGAAAAGATATTCATTTAATTATAGATATTGAATTAGATCATCTTTTAAAGCGAATTTCAGATTTAGGATATACTCTAAAACTTACAGAAAAAGCAAAAGACTTTATTGCTGATAAAGGCTTTGACAAGCAGTACGGAGCAAGGCCATTGAAAAGGGCGATTCAAAAATACATTGAAGATGCTTTAGCCCAAGAAATTGTTAATTCGAAACTAAACGAAGGAGATACAATCACCATGGATCTAGATGAAAAGAAAAGCGAATTAACGATTAAGATTAAGAAAGTTACAGAATCTTAAAAACTTAAAACCGTTCAATTTCTTGAACGGTTTTTTTATATAAAATTATCAATACCAAATATTTGTTAAAGTGTAACCTAAAATTATACTTTAAGTGTAATATATTATATATTTGACGACTTAAAGAAAAATTAAACCCAATAAAATGAAGAAAATTATTTATTTAATTGCTGTACTAGCAATCGTATCTTGTAAAACTGAATCTAAGGATTATGTAACCTTTTCTGGTAAAATTACTGATCAAAACAGTGATTCTATTGTAGTAAGAAATCGAACGTATTCAAAAACAATTAAAGTAAATGAAGATGGAACTTTTAGTGACACATTAAAAGTTGCAACTGGAGTTTATTCATTTTTTGATGGAGCAGAATCTACTTCAATATTTTTAAAAAATGGGTATGATTTGAATATGACATTAGACACTAAAATGTTTGATGAAACTGCAAATTATTCAGGTACTGGAGCAGAGCATAGCAACTTTTTGGCTGCAAAATCTTTATTAGAAGAAAAATTATTAGATATAGAAAATTTCACTTCTCTAAAAGAAGATGAGATTGGACCTGCTTTAGACAAAGTTAAGGCTGACTTAAATGAATTTTACACTGCAAATAAAGCCATTGATTCTTCTTTAACAAAGAGTGCAATAGGAAATTTAGACCCAATGATAAACTACTACAAAAGTAGTGTTGGAGATCAGGTATATTTAAAAACAAAATTAGTCAAAGGAACAGAATCACCAGTTTTTCAAAATTATGAAAACAACAATGGTAACACAACTTCATTGTCAGACTTAAAAGGAAAGTATGTGTATGTAGATGTTTGGGCTACTTGGTGTGGACCTTGTAAAAGAGAAATCCCTTTCTTAAAAGAAGTTGAGAAAAAATATCACGGTAAAAATATTGAATTTGTAAGTATTTCTGTTGATGCTCCTAAAGATCATGAGGCTTGGAAAAAAATGATCGTTGAAAAAGAATTAGGCGGTATTCAATTATTTGCTGATAATAGTTGGAAATCTGATTTTGTAAAAAATTATAAAATTAATGGGATTCCTCGTTTTATTTTAATTGATCCTAACGGGAATATTGTAAGTGCAGATGCACCAAGACCATCAAGTGAAGATTTAATAAAAATGTTTGACGAAGAAAACATATAAGACAAATGAAAAAATTAATTGTATTACTTCTAATTGTTTCTACAATCATTAGTTGTAAAGAACCTAAAGGGTACGCTTCAGTTTCTGGAAGTATAGAGAATATTGAATCTCCAGAAATAACCATTTCTTCAAAATCGTTTTCAAAAACAATACAAATAGAAGAAAATGGGACTTTTAAAGATACTTTGAAAATCGAAAAGGGACTATATACATTGTCTGATGGAAAAAATAAAACATTGCTTTTTCTTGCTAATGGTTATGATTTAAAAATCAATTCAAATAGCGACCTTTCTGATATACAATTTAAAGGAAAAGGTAATGAAAGTAATAGTTATATTTCAGAAAGAGTTCAATCTTCTAAAACAGATATATTTAATCCTAAAGCCTATTTTTCTTTAGAGCAAGATGCATTTGATTTAAAGATTAAGGAATTTGAAAAGATAAATTCTTCATACATTTTAAAAAATGTTGATTCATCTATTGTTGCACAAATACAAAATGAAGACAAACGTTTTATAGATTATATAAAGAAAAATTATAACGAAAAAGCCGCTTCATTAATTAAGTTTGCGAAAGGAAAGCCTTCACCTAAATTTTCAAATTTTGAAAACTATAACGGCGGAACTACCTCGTTAGAAGATTTAAAAGGAAAGTATGTTTATATAGATGTTTGGGCTACTTGGTGTGGACCTTGTAAGGTTCAAATACCGTATCTTAAAAAAATTGAAGAAGAATATCATGGTAAAAACATTGAATTTGTAAGTATATCTACAGATAGACGAAACAAGTATCAAGCGTGGAAAAACATGATTAAAAATAAAGAAATGGGAGGAGTGCAATTATTTGCTGGTGAAGACCAATCATTTTCTCAAGCCTATGAGATTAGAGGTATTCCTAGATTTATTCTAATTGATCCTGAAGGTAATATTGTGGATGCAAATGCTCCCAGACCATCAGAACCAAGGTTAAAAGAGTTATTCAACTCCTTAAATACTGTCTCTTATACACATCTCCGAGCCCA
>CAJXUO010000023.1 GCA_913061425.1 uncultured Lutibacter sp. | reverse complement strand
ACCCAGCAATTGGAACATTCTATTTATCACATCCTGATATGAGTTTTCCTGAAGATGGAGAGATTTACTCTATCAACGAAGGAAATTATGTGCATTTTCCACAAGGAGTAAAAGACTACTTAAAGTTTTGTCAACAAGAAGTTGATAATAGACCTTACACTTCTAGATATATTGGCTCATTGGTGTCAGATTTTCATAGAAATATGATTAAAGGAGGAATATATATGTATCCAACGAGTTCTAAAGCGCCTAAAGGAAAATTAAGACTCTTATATGAATGTAATCCTATGGCTTTTCTTGCAGAACAAGCAAATGGAATAGCGACTGATGGTTATAATCGTATTATGGAAATTCAACCGACAGAATTGCATCAAAGAGTTCCAATATTTTGCGGAAGTAAAAATATGGTTGCAGATGCTCATGAGTTTATGGCGAAGTATCCAGATGATGCAAACTATTAAAGTATCACTTTTTCAAATACCGTTATAAATACAATCAATTTCCAAGTGTGCAAATTGTTCAGTATCTTTGAACAAGAATTATTGTTTAATCTATTAAAAGAAAATAATTATGGCTTTCGAATTACCAAAACTAGGATATGCATATGATGCATTAGAACCAAATATTGATGCTAGAACAATGGAAATACACCATTCTAAACATCATAACGGATATACAAACAATTTAAATAATGCAATTGCTGGAACTGATCTTGAAGGGAAATCAATTGAAGATATATTAACTAATCTTGACATGAATAATGGCGCTGTTAGAAATAACGGTGGAGGTTTTTATAACCATTCATTATTTTGGGAGGTTATGAATCCAGAAGAAAAAGGGTATTTGTCTGGAGAATTAAAAGATGCTATTGTTGATGCTTATGGAAGTGTTGATGCTTTTAAAGAAGCGTTTGCTAAAGCAGCAGGAACAAGATTTGGTTCAGGTTGGGCTTGGCTATGTGTTCATAAAGGAGGAAAAGTAGAAGTTTGCTCTACACTAAACCAAGACAATCCATTAATGCCAGGAGTTTCTTGTGGAGGAGCACCAATTTTAGGATTAGATGTATGGGAGCATGCTTACTATTTAAACTATCAGAACAGAAGACCTGATTACGTTCAAGCATTTTTTAATGTTATCAATTGGAACGAAGTTGAAAGACGTTATGCTGAAGCGAAGTAAAGCATCGTTTTATAAAACAAAAAAGCCTCTCAAAATTTTGAGAGGCTTTTTTTGTTTTCACTAATAATATATTAATAAGCTCTTTTATCATTCCCTTCATAAAAGTTAATAAAGGCTTCATTGACTACTCTATGACCACCATCTGTTGGGTAATCTCCAGTAAAGTACCAATCACCTAAGTTGTCTGGGCATGCAATATGTAAATTATCTACCGATTGATAAATCACTTCAATCTCAGCATTAATATCATCTGTTTTTAACATTTGAGCAGTTTTAGCAGAGACTTCTTCCCTTGTAAATGGCGCATAAATTTCTTTTACAAAATTTATAATCTCACTGTCAGGTTTTCCTCTTTGCTCAATTGCCTTTTTATAAACACCATCTACAATATGATATTGATTTGTGTCTTTTAACAATTCTAAAGCCGCTTTAAAAGCAATAAAATCTCCAATTCTTGCCATATCAATTCCATAACAATCTGGATAGCGAATTTGAGGTGCAGAAGAAACAACTACTATTTTCTTCGGATTTAATCGATCTAAAATCTTAATAATACTTTTCTTTAATGTAGTACCTCGAACAATGCTATCATCAATAATCACCAAATTATCTGTTGGTTTTACAACGCCATAGGTAACATCATATACATGTGCTACTAAATCGTCGCGTGAATTATCATCAGCAATAAAAGTTCTAAGTTTAGCATCTTTTATAGCAATTTTCTCAAAACGAGGTCTTTCAGATAAAATTTCAGTGACTCTTTGGGCAGATAATTTTCCTCCTCCTGCTAATATTTTAGCTGTTTTCTGCTGATTTAAAACATCTTCTGCAGCTTCAGTCATTCCGTAAAATGAAGTTTCAGCAGTATTTGGAATGTATGAAAACACAGAATTTGTAATATCGTTATCTATAGATTTTAAAATTTGTGGAAATACTAATTTACCTAAATTTTTCCTTTCAGTATATATAGAAGCATCACTACCTCTTGAAAAATAAATACGCTCAAATGAACAGGATTTCTTTTCTTTTTGATCCAAAACTGGCAGCACTGAAGTTTTTCCGTTCTTCTTTATAATTAAGGCATGTCCTCTTTCTAATTCTTGAACTTTATCAATATCTACATTAAAAACTGTTTGAATTACCGGACGTTCTGATGCAACTACAACTACTTCATCATCTTCATAAAAATAGGTAGGTCTTATTCCTGAAGGATCACGCAATACAAAAGCATCTCCATGACCTACTAAACCTGCCATTGCATAACCTCCATCCCAGTTTTTAGCAGATCTTTTTAAGACGTTTTGTAGATCTAAATGCTCTTCAATAAACGGAGAAGCATCTCTTTTATTAAACCCTTTTTCTCTTGCTTGTTGGTATAATTCGGCTACTTCTTCTTCTAAAAAATGACCTATTTTCTCCATTACAGTAACAGTATCTGTAAACTCTTTTGGATGTTGACCTAATTCTACGAGTTCTTCTAATAACTGCTTAGAATTAGTCATATTAAAGTTTCCTGCAACAATTAAATTTTGATGTTTCCAATTACTTTGACGTAAAAAGGGGTGTACACTTTCGATACTGTTCTTACCAAAAGTTCCATAACGAACATGTCCTAAAAATAAATTACCAACATATGGCATGTTCTCTTCTTGCCATGCAACATCATCTTTTTTAGTTGGATTTGCTTCTAAAACACCATTTAATCGCTCATTAATCTGAGCGAAAATATCTTGAATCGGTTGTGATTGATTTGAACGAACTCTACTGATATATCTTGTGCCAGGATTTACGTTAAACTTCACACTTGCAAAACCAGCACCATCTTGACCTCTATTGTGTTGCTTTTCCATTAACAAGTACATTTTGTTAATTCCGTAAAAAGCAGAACCGTATTTGTCCTTGTAAAACTGTAATGGTTTCTTTAATCTAACTAGTGCAATTCCGCATTCGTGTTTAATAGCGTCACTCATTTTTGGGTTCTTTACGTGTTGTTATTTGGTTTATAAAAATAAAAAATCCGCATTTTTAATGCGGATTTTTATTAAGATATTTCTATATCAAATTGTGTTAATTCTCTAAAAGATTGTAGGCGTTTTTTCACCTCATCACCTGTCAACTCTTCCATTCGTTGTGTGCCAAATTTCTCTACACAAAAGGAAGCTAAATTAGATCCGTAGATAATGGCGTTTTTCATATTCTCAAAGGAAATGTCTTCCGTTTTTGCTATATAGCCACAAAAACCTCCGGCAAATGTGTCTCCTGCTCCTGTTGGGTCAAAAACCTCTGCCAATGGCAATGCAGGTGCATAAAACATATTCCCTTCGTTAAATAACAAGGCTCCGTGCTCTCCTTTTTTAATCACTACATGTTTTGGACCCATAGAATGGATTTTCTTAGCAGCATTTACTAAAGAATACTCTCCACTTAGTTGTCGTGCCTCTTCATCATTAATAGTGATAACATCAACACGTTTTAAAACGGTATGTAAATCATCTAATGCAATATCCATCCAAAAATTCATGGTATCTAAAACCACTAGTTTTGGTGTTGAAGTCATTTGATCTAAAACTGATGATTGAGTTTGTGGGTGCAAATTACCTAACATTACAATTTCAGCATCTTTAAAACTCTCAGGAACTATTGGTTTAAAATGCTCTAATACATTTAACTCAGTAATTAAAGTGTCACGAGAATTCATATCGTTATGATATTTACCGCTCCAAAAGAATGTTTTTCCTTCTTTAATTATTTCAATTCCAGATATATCAATTCCTTTGTTTTCCATCATATCTAAATATGATTTTGGGAAATCTCCACCAACTACAGAAACAACTCCAGTTTTTACACCAAATTGTGAAGCGGCTAAGCCAACAAAAGTACCTGAACCTCCTAAAATTTTATCTGTTTTACCGAATGGCGTTTCAATTGCATCAAAAGCAACAGTACCAACAGCTAATAGTTTACTCATTTCTTAAATTTTATCAGTAAATTTGCAGGATATTTGCAAACAACATTTGTAAATACAAAAATAAGTTTTAAAAATGACTATCAAAGAAATACAAGAAGAAATAATTGATGAATTTTCTATGTTTGATGATTGGATGGAGCGTTATGAATATATCATTGAACTTGGTAAATCTTTGCCTTTGATTGATGAAGTAAATAAGGAAGATGAAAATCTAATTAAAGGCTGTCAATCTAAAGTATGGATCCATGCAGCTATTGAAAATAAGACAATTGTTTTTACAGCAGATAGTGATGCCATATTAACGAAAGGGATTGTGGCGTTAATATTAAGAGTGTATTCTAACCAATCTCCAAAAGACATATTAGATACTGATACAGAGTTTATTAATGAAATTGGACTAAAAGAACATTTATCTCCAACCAGAGCTAATGGCTTGGTATCTATGATAAAAAAAATAAAATTATATGCTTTGGGATATCAATCTAAATTAGCATAAATTCACCTTAAAAATAAGAAGATGACACAAGATGAAGTACAAAATACCGGCGATAGAATAGTTGAAGTTTTAAAAACTATTTATGATCCTGAAATTCCAGTAGATATATACGAATTAGGATTGATATATGATGTGATGGTAAGTGAAGATAATAATGTTAAAATACTGATGACATTAACATCTCCAAACTGTCCTGTTGCAGAAACGTTGCCTCTTGAAGTAGAGGAAAGAGTTAAAACTCTTGAAGAAGTTAACAATGCTGAAGTTGAAATTACTTTTGATCCAACTTGGACTCAAGATATGATGAGTGAAGAAGCAAAACTTGAATTAGGATTTTTGTAAAAAGAGATATTCTTTATTCTAGTTAAGAATAACTTCAGAAAATATGGCAAAAGACATTATAAATAGAGTAACAAATAGTAAATTAGTTACTATTGACCTTGAAGATTATTATCCTGAAGGAAAGCGTATTGTTGTTGATATTAAAGACTGGCTTTTTGAAGAATTGATTTTAAAAGAAAAGGAGTTTAGAGCGCATGTAATAGAACACGATTGGACTCAATATCAAGATTCATTTGTAGCGCTTACATGTTCTTCAGACGCTATTATACCTTCTTGGGCATATATTTTAATTTCAACAAATTTAGCAGGTATAGCTAAGAAAATTGTTGTCGGAAACGTATTAGGCTTGGAAACATCTATATTTCAAGATATAATTAATAATTTAGATGTTACTGAATATCAAGACAAGCCTGTTATTATTAAAGGTTGCGCTACAAAACAAATTTCAGAAACTACATACGTTCAATTAGTTTCAAAACTTACACCTATTGCAAGAACTATAATGTATGGAGAAGCTTGCTCTACAGTTCCTTTATTTAAAAGAAAAAAGTAATACCTCTTAGTCACTTAATGCTGTCAAATATTAAAAAAAGAGTGTTTTTGTACGCTCAATTATTAAAAAAAAGGAAAATGAAAAAAACAGTATTTGCATTTCTAATGATATTTACAATTGTATCACTTAATGCACAAACAAAAGATGAACTAAAAGCATTACAAGCACCTAAAAAAGATTCAATAGCGATTTTACAGGGTCAAGTTGACGTTATTCAATCAAAAATAGATGCACTTACTGGATGGAAAAAAGGGGTGTTTGGAACAATAGGAGGAAATATTTCAGGATTTAATAACTGGTATTCTAAAGGAACTCCAAATTCAAGTGCAGGAAATATAGGGATCACTTTTAATGGATATGCAAACTTACTACAAGAAAAGTTTTTTTGGAGAAATTCATTAGGCGTTAATTTAAATTGGGTAAAACTTGATGATAAAGATGATCCATCAGATGATAAAGATTTTAAATCAGCAACAGACGTTTTTACTCTTTCTTCGCTTTATGGTAAAAAACTGAGTGATAAGTGGGCTGTATCTGCTTTAGGAGAATATAGAACTACAATTATTGATAATTTCAATGATCCAGGATATTTAGATGTAGGAGTTGGAGCTACTTGGACACCAATAACTAACTTAATTGTCGTGATAAACCCTTTAAATTACAATTTTGTATTTAGTGATTCAGATTCAGTTTACGACTCTTCAACGGGAGCAAAAATAGTTGCTGATTATACTGCAACTGTTGGTGAAGTAAATTTGAGATCTAATTTCTCTACATTCCAAAGTTATAAGAATATTGATTTATCAAACTGGACATTTACAAATTCATTAGGATATACTTTATGGAAAGGTATCGGAGTTGGATTTGAGTTAGGATTGAGAAAAAATAAGCAAGAGGCATTATCATATGCTATAGTTAACAATCCATTAGAAACTTTTAACACAGTAGATAACGATTTACAATCTTACTGGTTGTTTGGACTTAACTACGGATTCTAAAACTTAGAATTGATTTATAAAAAAGCCCGAAATCGTTAGATTTTGGGCTTTTTATTTGGCATCAAATTTGAAGTTGTATCTTTACAATACATATAATAAGCATGAAAAAACTATTAAATATCATTTTAGGAACTTCTATTTTATTTGGATTTTCTCAATGTGGAAACAGTAAAAATTCAACATATAAGCTACAGAAAGAGATTTCGTTTAAAGCACTTGACGCGAATTACCAATATTGGGTTGCTGGTATTAGTGGAGGCGGTGGCGGTATTAATGTATTTTTTATGGCTTCTAATTTAGATTCAAAAAATATTGAAATGGATAGTTTGTTTTTTAGAGGTCAAACTGCAAAGATTGAAATAAAACCTACAGTCTATGTAGCAAGGTTTAGAACAAATGTTAATCAAAGGCCAGATTTAATAATACATGGAGAAGCAGATGCTGAATATGGGAATAAGTCACCAAAAAAAGAATCAAAGTTTCCATTTAAATTAGAAGACGATGAAGCAATTGTAAGTTATAAAGAAAAAAAAATTCAGAAGTATTTTAAACTAAAATTAAATAAGAAAGAGACAGCCTTCTACCCTTAGTAAATAGTGTAAAAAAAACAAGAAAACCCGATTAAATTTTAATCGGGTTTTCTTGTTTTCCAAACCTCCAAATTTTTTTTGGCACAGAATTTGAAATTCAATTAACTGTAACGATAAAAATGAGAATTATGAAAACAGTAAAATTACTTTTAGGATTGGTAATAACAGGAATGTTATTTACATCATGTATAATAGAAGAAGATTATTATGACAACTCAGAAAATGTTGTGGAGACAATATCGTTAAATACTTTAATTACCGACTATGATTTATGGTATGTAGACTTTCATAGAACAACCGGAACAGGAGATATCCCGTTTATGTCAAAAGCCTTTACAATATCTTTTTTGAATGGTAGCGTATATGCAAATAATAACCTTGTAGATATAGGGTTTGCTGGAAATGGCTTAGGAATCCAAATTGGAAACTACAACACATTTAATGAAGAGTTACAAGTGAGCCATTCTTTAGATGGGGGTTTTGATTTTGAGGTAATACAAATTTCTGGAGACGAAATAAAATTAATAGATAGATATGAAAACGTGACGTATTATCTTGGAGGGTACAACAAGAACGCATTTGATTACGATAAAATATTTTATGAAAACATAGAATATTTTTTACAAGAATATGTTGGTTGGGAGAAGACATTTACAAGTGTAACGGGAACAATAAATGAATTTGATAATGAAAATTATCTAGCATTTACTCCAGAAAACATTACAACGTTTTACTCATCAGAAGATAACTTTGGCACAAATATTGATTTAGTTAATTGGGATTATGTAGGAGCATATGAGGTCTTCGATGTAATAGGATATGAAAATCTAAAGATTTTAACATTAGGTTATGATTTGGGAGACAATGAAGAGTTTGAATTGGTCGTTTTAAATGATGGAAAGATAGAATTGTATCATGTTGATTCTGATTCGACATATGAGTTTGAAGGAGCAGATTTTATTCAATATTTAAAACAAGCGGGAAAGAGTTCAGAAACTGTAAGGAAAGAAGGAAGAAAACGTACTAAAGTTATACGTAAAACAAAAGAGAGAAGAAAGCATTTAAAATAAGGTTTGGTTAGTTGATTTTTGGTTGGCTATTTTAATAGCCAATTAAATTAGAAACCGTCCGCGAATAGCGGACGGTTTTGTTTTACACCTATTTTTAATATTTATTTCACACACCAAATCTATATTCTATATCTTTATAATTCAATTTTTTTTATTGTGATTAATAAACGCTTACTTATCAAAACCCTTTTGACTCATAATGATGAGAACAGTTTCTATGACAAAAAACAAGAGTTAGACATCAGTAAAAAAATAGGGAAAGCAAAGTTTATCAAACACATCTGTGCATTATCTAATTCCAACCCAGATAACAATTCTTATATATTGATTGGCGTTGAAGATGAATCTAATAAAATTATTGGCGTAGATTTCTTTGACGATAGTAAAATTCAAAATCTAGTAAATGCCTATTTAGAGAATCCGCCTAAGATTCAATATGAAAATGTTCGATTTCCAAAATTACCAAAACACAAAGTTATTGGACTGATTACTATTCACCCTTCAAAGGAAATTAGTTCGCTTAAAAAAAATTCATGGAAATATAAAAGAGAGGCCGTTTTTTATAGAAGAGGGAGTAATTCAATGCCTATAACAGGAACTATAGCGCTAAACAATTCTAATAAAGCAATTGTAGACGCTATAGAAAAGAATGCAAGAAACAATATTAAATTAATCTTAGATGGCGTATTTGACTTTGTCAATAGTCATAGTGACGAGTACAATCCTCAATATTCAGTTTTTAAAGAACAATTTGTGTTGTGTTGGGCAGGAAAACAGAAAAAAATTGGTGATGAGGTGTTTTATTCACGTGTAGATATTGAATTGATGAATGAACAAGTTCGTTTATTTTATTCCTTTTTAGACGAAGTACAAATTAACTATAACGAACAATCATTTATTGTTACAGAATACATTTCACTTGGAATAGATAAAAAAGAAACACACTATCCGTTAGAAAAAACAATTATTCATTTTAAGGATAATGGTAAACATGATATTGTACATGAATTTATGTTTGAACCTCCACAATATGATCGAACTATTTTACAGCATATTTATGAAAACAACAACACGATAATTGCTAAGATAGAAAACAACGTACCGCTTTCAGTTTTAGAACACCAAGACGTGATGCGCTTACCTAAAAGTTATTTGATTTGTTACCTCAATGGTTTTATAGACGCTAAAGACCAATTGAAAAAAGCGAAAATTTATATCAAAGGTTTTGATGATAAAACCACATATATAAAATATAAAGAAGTGCTGCGCGTGTTGCGAAAAGTACAGTATCAATAATGGTTTAGT
>CAJXUO010000022.1 GCA_913061425.1 uncultured Lutibacter sp. | reverse complement strand
GAATACTGGCGATAATATATGGCTACTGGTTAGGCATTATTTTAATAGCTTTTGCTACAACCTCATTTTTAAAATCGAATCATAAGTTTTCTGAAAAGAAAGCAAATTTCATTAATATCATTATTTCAGCTTCTGCTATTGTGTTTCTTTTAGCTGAGTACTGGAGACCTTTAGGAGTAGATAGAAGTATCTTTTGGAATCTGATTTTTGTAGGAGTTATCTGCTTTGGGTTGTTAGGAGTGTTTACGTTATTTAGAAAAAACTATACTCGAATATTACGTTGGGCATTAGAAAATAAATTATTGTTTTTATCCATTCCAACAGTACTAGTTGTTCTTGGTTTTATGATCATGAAAAATACAGGAAAAGAGTTTATGCCCTCTTTAAATGAAGGATCTTTTTTGTTAATGCCAACATCAATGCCACATTCAGGAGTTGAGCAAAACAAAAAAGTGTTACAACAGTTAGACATGGCAGTTGCTAGTATTCCAGAAATTAAAACTGTAGTTGGAAAAGCAGGACGAACAGAATCTGCTTTAGATCCAGCACCGCTATCCATGTATGAAAATATGATTCAGTATAGATCTGAATATATGTTGAATGCTAAGGGAAAACGTCAACGTTATAAAACAAATGACAAAGGGCTGTTTGAACTAAAAGACGGCAGTTTTGTTGGGAACCCAAACAATTCTAAAGAAAATATCATTATTAACTCTGAAATAGTCAGAGAGCAACTAATTAAAGATTCTAACGGAGAATTTTATCGAAATTGGCGACCAGAAATAAAATCACCCAATGATATTTGGAAAGAAATTGTTCGTGTAACCAAATTGCCAGGGGTTACTTCTGCACCTAAACTACAACCGATAGAAACTCGCTTGGTTATGCTACAAACAGGGATGCGTGCTCCAATGGGTATTAAGGTGAAAGGTCAAAACTTAAAAGAAATTGAAGCTTTTGGAGTGCATTTAGAGAGTCTTTTGAAACAAGCAGAAGGTGTAAAAGTTGAAGCTGTTTTTGCAGATCGTATCGTTGGAAAACCATACTTATTGATTGATATTGATAGAGTTAAAATTGCTCGTTATGGTATTTCAATAGAAGATGTGCAACGTGTTTTAAAAGTAGCCATTGGCGGAATGGTACTAACACAAACCGTTGAAGGAAGAGAGCGTTATGACATTCGTGTTCGCTATCCTAGAGAATTACGAGGAAACCCTACAGATTTAAAACAAATTTACATTCCTGTAGAAAAAGGAAGGCCTATTCCATTAAGTGAATTAGCAACAATTCGTTACGAACAAGGTCCACAAGTAATTAAAAGTGAAGACACTTTTTTAGTAGGTTATGTATTGTTTGACAAACTGGATGGTTTTGCAGAAGTAAACGTAGTTGAAAATGCGCAAGCCTTAATTCAAGGAAAAATCGATTCAGGAGAACTAATTGTTCCTAAAGGAATCAACTATCAATTTACGGGAACTTATGAAAATCAACTGCGAGCTGAAAAGACATTATCTGTAGTAGTTCCTTTAGCCTTAGCAATTATCTTTTTAATCCTTTATTTTCAATTCCGTTCGGTAGCCACTTCTTTGATGGTTTTTACGGGAATTGCTGTCGCATTTGCTGGAGGGTTTATTATGATTTGGCTCTACGGACAAGATTGGTTTTTAAACTTCAATTTTTTTGGCGAAAATCTAAGAGACTTATTTCAGATGCACACCATTAATTTAAGTGTCGCTGTCTGGGTTGGTTTTATTGCCTTGTTTGGAATTGCAACAGATGATGGCGTAGTCATGGCAACTTATTTAACGCAAACATTTGATAGAAATAAACCTGCAAACAAAAAAGATATTAGAGCTTCTATTGTTGAAGCAGGAGAGAAAAGAATTCGTCCTTGTTTGATGACTACAGCAACAACCATATTAGCCTTACTTCCAATTCTTACATCAACAGGAAGAGGTAGTGATATTATGATTCCTATGGCGATTCCAAGTTTTGGCGGAATGCTTATTGCCTTGATTACATTATTTGTTGTACCAGTATTATTTAGCTGGAAAGCAGAAGTTCAACTTAAAAGAACAACAAAATGAGACGCACACAATTTTATATAAAAACAACACTAATTCTAACTTCTTGTTTCTTGAGTTTAATTGTAAATGCACAACAGTTAGATTCATTAATAGAAGAAGCACTACAAAACAATCCAAAAATTCAAAAATTTGAGGTGCGTTATAAAATAGCTTCAGAAAAAATTAATGAAGTGAATACAATACCCAATACTGAGTTTGGCGTGGGTTTTTTCGTAAGTGAACCAGAAACAAGAACAGGAGCTCAAAGATTCAAAGTTTCTGCTAAGCAAATGTTACCCTCATTCGGTTCTATTACTGCGAGACAAAATTATATGAGTTCAATGGCTGATACAAAGTATATAGACATTACTATCGCAAAACGAAAGTTAATTGTCTCTGTGTCAAAATCTTATTACAGGCTCTATGAATTGAAGGCAAGGCAAGAGATTCTGAATCAGAATATAGCATTGTTAAAAACGTATGAAATCATGGCGTTAAAATCTGTTGAAGTTGAAAAAGCATCAGTAGTAGATGTGTTGAGGTTACAAATGAGACAAAATGATTTAGAACAACTAAGACAAGTTTTAGCTAGATATTTTATTGCAGAACAAACTCAGATGAATAAGCTGTTAAATAGAGCAAAAGAAGCAGAAGTAACAACTGTAAGCAACTTGATACTTCCAAAAGAAGTAATAGAAATAGAGGGGGAAAGTATTGATGTACACCCTGAGTTGATGAAGTATGACAAACTATTTCAATCTGTGGAACAATCAGAATTGTTAAATCAGAAAGAAAGAAAGCCTATGGTAGGATTTGGTCTGGATTATATTGCTGTTTCAGAACGTCCTAATATGAGCTTTGGAGATAATGGAAAAGATATTGTGATGCCTATGATCAGTCTATCAATTCCAATTTTGAATAAAAAATACAATTCAAAAACAAAACAAAATAAATTACAACAAGAGGGAATTACGTTTCAGAAACAAGACAGACAAAATAGATTAGAAACCCTTTTAGACAAGGCTGTAAACAATAAAATAGCATCAAGAATTAGCTATGAAACACAAGTTAAAAATTTACAACAAGCAAAAAATGCAGAGGACATTTTAATTAAAAGTTATGAAACAGGAACCATTGATTTTAAAGATGTCTTAGACATTCAGGAATTACAATTAAGGTTTCAAATGAATCAAATAGGCGCGGTAAAAGAATATTATATCCAAATGACAATGATTAACTATTTAACAAATTAAATTTTAATTAAAATGAAGACAATAAAATCACTTTTTATAATTATGACAATTACAGTATTGCTTATCAGCTGTAAAGAACAACAGAAGGAAGTAGTAACAAATAAGACAGAAAAAGCAGATCTATCAAAAGAGAAAGAAACAGTACTGTCTGTAATGAAAGCGTACAAAGACGCAATACAAAACTTGACAACTGAAGGTACTTTTGAGCTCTTTACTCAAGATGCCACAGTTTTTGAACAAGGTAAAGTTGAAGGAACCTACAAAGATTATATCGATCATCATTTAGGGCCAGAATTAGGTCATTTTAAACGCTTTACGTTCTCAAACTATAAGATTGATGCGACTGTAAATTTACCTTATGCTTACACAACTGAAAATTACCTATATACTATTGTTTTAAAGGGAGATAAGGCGAAAGCTATTAAAGAACGTACTATTGAGAGTAAAGGAGTTGCTACTTCTGTTTTAGAAAAAATAGAAGGTGAGTGGAAAATCATTCATTCACACACTTCGTTCAAAAAAATAAAACAGTAATCAATGAATCTATTAAAAACTATTATATCCAATCAACAACTATTAACTATTTAACAAACCGTGATGCGAAATTTAATTAGTTTTTTGATAGTCTTTTTAATGGTTTCTTGTAAGCAGGAAGCAAAGCATCAAGTAAATGTATCTTACGCAGGAGCTTTAAAGAATATGATGTCTGGTGATATTTCAAAAAAAATACTGACAGATACCATCTCAGACAAAACAAATTTATATGCCCTAGGTGCGTATGAAGATTTAAAGGGAGAAATTCAAATATTTAACGGAGTTGCTTTGAATAGCAAGGCTATCAATAGTCAACTCACTTTGAATGATTCTATGAATGTAGCTGCTTCATTATTGGTGTATGCAAATGTTTCTGATTGGTCAGAAAGCATTTCCATTTCTTTTGCATCTAAATCAGCCTTAGAAAGTCTTATTATCAATACAGCTATCAAATCTGGTTTGGATATTGAAAAACCAACACCTTTTTTGTTAGAAGGAGATGCTTTCAACATTGATTGGCATGTAATTGATTGGGATAAAAACGATACAGTACATACACACAAGAAACATCAAGAATCTGGTGTTAATGGAACTATCAATAGTAGAAAAATAAGTGTATTAGGGTTCTATTCAAACAAACATAAAGCTGTTTTTACTCATCATAGCACCACAATCCATATGCATTTTAAGACAGAAGACAACCTTTTAGCAGGACATGTAGATGAGATTGCTACTAAAGGAACTATAACCTTAAAATTACCAAAAAAATGAAACACACATATACAATAAAGGGAATGACTTGTGGCGGATGTAAAGCCTCGGTTGAGAAATATTTAAGTGCAATAGAAAATGTAACGAATGTATCCGTAAACCTTGAAAAAGGAGAAGCTGACATTACAATGTCACATCACATTGAAACAAAAGTGTTTCAAAGTACACTGCCAGAAAAATATACTTTTAATGAGAAAAATAGTTCAAAAGAATCTATTCCAATAGATGTATCTAATTTTAGAATGGAAGATGAAAAAAGTAAGTTACAACAGTTAAAACCCTTGTTGTTGATTCTTTTTTATATTTCTGGTGCATCGATTCTCATGAATTACAAGGAATGGAATATCGCAGAAGCCATGTTAGATTTTATGGGGCTTTTTTACATTGTTTTTAGCTTTTTTAAACTACTAGATTTAAAAGGTTTTCCAGATTCTTTTAGAATGTACGACCCTTTAGCAAAGAGGATTCCTATTTATGGTTGGGTATATCCATTTATTGAAACTGCTTTAGGATTGATGTTCTTACTACGAATTAAAGTGAACATTGCTCTAATTGTAACACTTATTATACTAGGGATTACAACCATTGGAGTTACAAAAACATTGCTGAATAAAAAATCAATTCGATGTGCGTGTTTAGGAACAGCATTAAAACTTCCTATGACAGAAGCAACATTTATAGAGAATGCAATCATGATAGTGATGGCAATATTAATGCTAACTAATATTTTATAAAACAGAAAAAATGAAATACATAATTAAAACTATTCTTATCGCTGTATTAATTACAAGCTGTAACCAAGGGACTAAAAAAGATCAAAATAAAACAGGGAAAGAAGATCACACATCACATAAAAAAGCAGCACCATCAAAAAAGAAAGTCTTAAGTCCTCATACCTATGCAATGTCTATGGTAGGTGATGCCCACGTTCACATAGATTATTCCTCTCCTGGTGTAAGAGGGCGAATCATTTTTGGAGGTTTGTTGGCTTACGATCAAGTATGGCAAGCGGGTGCTCACAAAGCCACTTGGTTAGAGACAAATAAAAGCTTAACAATTGCAGGAAAAGAACTAAAAGCAGGTAAATATGGGGTTTTTATGATTCCATCAAAAGGAGAATGGACGATTATTTTTAATAGACATTGGGATCAACACGGGAAGGATGAATATGATGAAAAAGAGGATGTGCTAAGGTTTAAAGTAAAAGCTATTGTTTCAAAAACAATTACGGAACATTTAAAATATCAAGTTAAAAAACAGAGCAATAAAAAAGGAATCATAACATTTGCTTGGGAAAAAATAATATTTGAATTTCCATTTAAAATAAATCAATAGAAATGAAGAAGTATGTTATATATGTTGGAATGCTAACCATTGGACTTGTTTTTGGGTGGTTGCTTTTCGGGAATTCTTCTACGGAAGAGATTCCTCATAATCACGATGAAGTTAGTGAAATCAATGAAAAATGGACCTGTTCTATGCATCCACAAATAATGCAGCCCGAAGCTGGAGATTGCCCTATTTGTGGAATGGATTTAATTCCTGCTGAGGCAAGTGCAGATGGACTTTCTGCAGACCAGTTCAAATTGACTAAAAATGCCATGGCTTTAGCAAACATTCAAACCACTATAATTGGTAGAAGCAATGTAAATGAAGAAAACGGCATAAAATTGTCAGGTAAAATTGCAGAAAATGAAGAAAACAATATGATACAAGTGAGCTATTTCTCTGGAAGAATAGAACAGCTGAATGTGAGTTTTACAGGAGAGAAAGTTAAAAAAGGACAACTGTTAGCTACCGTATATTCGCCAGAATTATTGAAAGCACAGCAAGAGCTATTAACAACCTATTCTTTGAAAGAATCTCAGCCAGCATTGTATAATGCTGTTCGAAACAAGTTGAAATTATGGAAGCTTACTGAAGAACAAATCAATTCGATTGAAACTTCTGGAAAAGTGAAAGAAAATTTCCCAGTATATGCTACTGTTTCAGGAACTGTTTCAGAAAAGTTAGTAGAGCAAGGTAGTTCTATAAAGAAGGGTCAACCTTTATTAAAAATTTCCAACTTAAATACCGTTTGGGCTAATTTTGACGTTTATGAAAATCAGATCGAGTTATTCAAAGTAGGTCAGAATATTTCTATCAAAACAAATAGTTTTCCTACTAAAGAATTCAAAACAAAAGTGTCTTTTATAGACCCAACCTTAGATTCAAAAACGAGAATAGTTACGTTAAGAGGTGTTTTAAATAATGGAAATCAATTACTAAAACCCGGAATGTTTATCGAGGGTAAAATAAAAAGTGTTTCTACTGATAAAAAACAAAGTTTAAGTATTCCGGCTTCGGCTGTACTTTGGACTGGAAAACGTTCTATAGTCTATGTTAAAACCAATCCTAATGAACCTGTTTTTGAAATAAGAGAAATACTACTTGGAAATAGAGTCGGTGAAAGCTATCGAGTAACAGAAGGATTAACAACAGGAGATGAAGTTGTTACCAATGGTACTTTTACAGTTGATGCAGCTGCACAGTTACAAGGCAAAAAATCGATGATGAACAAAGAAGGCGGCAAAACAACAACTGGACATGACGGTCATTTGGGAATGACAACCAACGGCGCTAAGAATCTTCTGCTCGATGGAATGGATTCCAAAAGATTGAAGGTAGACACAAAGTTTCAATCACAATTAAAAAAGGTGTTTGATGAATATATTATCTTAAAAGATGCTTTGATTAAAGACAACACAAAAACATCTACTAAAGCATCTTCAATGATACTAAAAAACTTGGCTTCTATAGATATGAAATTAATCAAAGGAGACGATCGTACTTCTTGGATGCAATTATCAGAGCAATTAAAAAACCATACGAGGTCTTTAAACTCAACAACAGATATTAAGAAACAAAGAAGTCATTTCAAACCTCTTTCAGCAAACTTAATAATGGCTGTTGAAAAATTTGGAATTAACCAACAAGTCTACAGTCAGTTTTGCCCTATGGCAGATGGAAACAAAGGAGGTTCTTGGTTGAGTCTTGAGGATAAGGTGTTAAACCCATATTATGGTGATGCAATGTTAACCTGTGGAGAAGTAACTAAAACAATTAAATAGCTATTAAATTTTAAACATGAAAAAAGTAATTCTAAGTTTGGCGGTAGTTGCCGCGATGGGTTTAACAAGTTGTAACAGTGATACAAAGAAGAATGATCAAAATCCTGAAAAATTAGAAGTAAAGAATAAAATAGCGCAAACCAAAACAAGTTTTGGGATAAGAGGAAATTGTAGCATGTGTAAAACTAAGATTGAAAAGCAGCAAATGGATTAAAAGGAGTAAGTTCTGCCAGCTGGGACAAAGCAAGAAAGAAGATCGACGTCTCTTATGACACAGGAAAAACTAATTTTGAAGCTAAACACAAGAAATAGCTAGTTCTGGATACGATACAGATAAAGTTGTTGGAGAGGAAGAGACATATAAAGGTTTGTAAGGCTTTTGTCAATACGATCATAACATGGAAATGAGTTTAACAGGTGAGATAGGGGATAGAGGAGATGGGCACTAAAAAGAAAACCGAAATCAAAATGATTTCGATTTTCTTGTCATATCAAATCTTCCCACTACTTTCCTCCCAACATTAGCAATTCATTACAAACAACTTCTGTAATGTATTTTTTTTCTCCTTCTTTGGTTTCATAAGAACGAGAAGTCAACTTTCCTTCAATGGCAATTTCATTTCCTTTGGTGACATACTTTTCAATAATTTCCGCAGTCTTATTCCAGGCAATAATATTGTGCCATTGTGTATCTGTTACTTTCTCACCCGTAGCACTTTTGTAACTTTCGTTTGTTGCTATAGAAAATTTTGCTAATTTTTTTCCACTCTCTAAAGTGATAATTTCTGGATCATTTCCTAAGTTTCCAATTAACTGTACTTTGTTTCTTAACGTATTCATAAGATAAGGTTTTGCGCACTTAGACGATGCTTAGTGCATGTTTATAATGTATTTTTTGTTGATGTATTTCAACACTGCAAAGATGTAACAAGAACCAAATTAGAATCGGTTAAAAAGCACTTACTTTCGGTTGTAAATATTTGTAGTCGTTTGTAAACGAATAATTCATATCTTTACAACTTCCCTATAAATAGCGCTATGACATATTTTATAGAAACTAAAAACCTAATCTTAAGAGACTTCAGAGATACAGATGTTACAAGTATTTTTCAATTAGATTCTAATAGAGAAGTGCATGAATATTTAGGGAAGAAGCCTATTAAAACAATAAAGGAGGCTGAAAAAATACTATCATTTTTTCACTTACAATATAAAGAAAGAGGTATTGGTCGTTTTGCAACTATAGAAAAATCTTCAGGAAGGTTTATTGGCTGGGCTGGACTAAAATTAAATGAAGGTGAAAAAGAAATGCTAAACGGATATACTAATTTCATAGATATTGGGTATCGGTTTCTTCCTGAGTTCTGGGGAAAAGGATATGCTACTGAAGCTTCGCTAGCGTCCTTAGAATACGGTTTTAAAAAATTAAATTATGACATTATTTACGGTGCTGCTGATATAGAAAATATAGCTTCAAATAAAGTGCTTAAAAAAATAGGATTGAAATTTGTAGATGAATTTATTTTTAAAGCTGTTAGCTGTAATTGGTATGAATTAAAAAAAGATACTTATGGAACATAGAAAGTGTTTAGAGTGCGGTGATCTTCTAAAAGGGCGAATTGACAAAAAATTCTGCTCAGATTATTGTAGAAACTCTTACAATAATAACGTTAATAAAGACAGTAAAAACCTCATTAGAAATATTAACAATCGTTTGCGAAAAAACCATAAAATTCTTTCTGAACTTAATACTTCTGGAAAAACAAAAGTGGCTAGAACTAAATTATATGATAAAGGGTTCGACTTTCAGTTGTTTACCTCTGTTTACAAAACAAAAACAGGAAACACCTACTTTTATTTATATGACCAAGGATATTTGGCCTTAGAAAACGAACTATTTTTACTGATTAGAAGAGAAGCTTAAGATAGTTATTTCCAACTATTTCCCTTCATTTTTAATGCTGCTTTTAGAATATCTTTTTGACCTGTCTCTTATACACATCTC
>CAJXUO010000021.1 GCA_913061425.1 uncultured Lutibacter sp. | reverse complement strand
TCAACTATAATGACTGCTCCGTCTACTATTAATCCAAAGTCAATAGCTCCTAAGCTCATTAAATTTGCAGAAACACCAAAAAGGTGCATCATACTAAAGGCAAACAATAATGCTAATGGTATTACAGAGGCTGTAATTAATCCTGCTCGCCAATTCCCTAATAATAAAAGTAAAATAAAAATAACAATAAGCGCGCCTTCAACAAGGTTTGTAGTTACTGTATTGATTGCACTATCAACCAACTTTGTTCTATCTAAAAAAGGTTCAATAACAACGCCTTCAGGTAATGTTTTACTAATAGCCTCTATTTTATCTTTCACATCTGTTATAACTTGTGCAGAATTAGCGCCTTTTAACATCATTACAATAGCACTAACTACCTCGCCTCCTCCATTTTTAGTTGTTGCTCCATAACGTGTTGCAGTACCTGTTTGCACATTTGCTACATCGCTTATTAAAATAGGATTACCTTCTACTGTTTGTTTTACAAGAATGTTTTCAATGTCTTTAATAGAGCCTACTAGTCCTTCACTTCTTATAAATAAGGCTTTATTGTTTTTTTCAATGTATGCGCCTCCAGTATTTTGGTTGTTCGCTTCTAAAGCATTAAAAATTTCAGAAATTGTAACTTGCATCGCGTTTAAGCGCTCAGGACGAATGGCGACTTCATATTGTTTTAAATAACCGCCAAAACTACTAACGTCTGCAATTCCTTTTGTGCCCAAAAGTTGTCTTTTAACAAGCCAATCTTGTATGGTTCTTAATTCAACAGCGTCGTATTTATCTTCATATCCTGGTTTCGTAGTAACAACATATTGATAAATTTCACCTAAACCTGTGGTTAATGGTGCAATTCCTGGTTTGCCTATACCTTCAGGTATTTTGGATTGTGCATCTGCAAGACGTTCATTAACTTGTTGTCGTGCCCAATACACATCAACATCTTCTTCAAAAACTATAGTAACTACAGATAATCCAAATCGAGAAAACGACCTAATTTCATCTATCTGTGGTATAGTAGCCATTGTGAGTTCAATGGGAAAAGTAATTAAGCGTTCTACCTCTTGCGCAGCAAGTGTTGGTGAATTGGTAATGACCTGCACTTGATTGTTGGTAATGTCTGGTACTGCATCTACAGGAAGTTGTTTTAATGAATAAATTCCTGTGATAATTAATGCAAATGTGAGTAATCCTATAACCAATTTATGGGTTATGGAATACTTAATAATTTTGTTAAGCATAAATAAATAATAATTCAGTTAATAATAATTGTTCTCTTTTATAAAAGAGAGGCTACTTGAGTTTTCTATATTAGAAAATGTCAAAACAGGATAGAGTTGTCCTATAAAACTAAATTATGCTTGCGGTGGCTGGAAAAGAGATTCCAGATATCGGGAATTAAATTGAAATTGGTAGTAGGTGTGTTGTTTTCTTTCTTTCTTTATAAACGTACTTATTGCAACACTATCAGAAGTTGTCATAAAAACTGATGGGTGAAAACATTGATTATGCGAGTGAATTGGGGTATTATCTTCATGCGAACCATTGTGGTGCGCGTCAATATCTCCGTTTTTACTAAATAACTCTTCTACTGCATATTCATAAAAAGAATCACCACCATATTCTTTATGAACTTGGTAATGTGATATGAAATTTGAAAAATGCTCTATTTGCTCACATAAATTCATATTAATGCTCATTCCTTGAGTAAGGAATAAAAAAGATAATGATATGGAAGTAATTAATTTCAGAGTAACAAATATAAGAATTAATTAATATAACACGGTTGCAAAATAATTATGCTAATCAACATATAAAGGCATATAATTAAAGTTGCTTTCTATTTAATCAAGAACAATCTGTTCGTCTTTGGGTACTTTTGAGAGAATCCAATATCCCAAACTGCAAATGTGTTGTTACTATTTATATTTAAAAAGAAGCTACCTTTTCAGATAGCTTCTTGTAAATTTATAATAAATAAAGTATAAACCTGGATTTAATCTTCCAAATGTTTAGAGCTGTAATAAGCCATAGACCCAGTAATCTTACCTTCATCATTAAAATCATGAGAATACATAATAGGTAATTCAAACTTTTTACCATCAGATTTTCTAACCAATCTAATTGTCCACCACGACTGAGCGACCTTACCATTGTTTAGATCATATTCTAAATAATCTGGATACCCCTTTACATCAATACTAGTAATATCCCAAGTCTCCATAATTCCCTTGCTGTTTGCTTTAGATTCGTCCACAGATAAAGACTTCCCTCTAGCCGATTCACTACTACTAAATCTAGCATCGTCTGTAAAAAAACTATAGGCTGTCTCCAAGTCGTTATGTTCAAATGCAGCCATAACTCTTCTTACTGTGTTAATGTTTTTATGGTTATTATAAATGGTTCCGTTTCTACTTTCGCTGAAACTTCTTCCTATTTCACCATTTGTAGTGCTGCTATAATGAATCCTAGAAACAATTTTATTATCCGAATTCATACGGAATAAAGTATGTTCAGGTCCATCAAGTTTAACACCTGTTTCTTTATGAACTCCTCTAAAATAGTCCCAAGTCTGCACCCATAAACCTTCTTCGCCCTTATATTCAATTGCGTCTGGATAAGCTTCGCCATGACGTTTTAAACTTGGATAAAGGACATATTTGTTAAAACTTGCAACCCTTTTTAAGTATTGCTCCTTATTTCTCCCTTCATCATTTGGATTTGTATTGTTTCCGTCAAAGGACTTAAAATCATCTGCCAAGTAAGTTGCTACTTTATCAGCATCTCCAGCCATCACTGCTTGTTGCATAGCTTCAACAACAACAATTGCAGGGTGGTCTTTATAGACCGTTCCATTCTTTTTCTTTTGCGAATAGGTGATGATTGTAAACACCATCATTAAAATAATTGCACTTTTTTTCATTTTAAATAAATTTTGGTTAGTTAATTAATAGTTGAGCAATAATTGATTGCTCAACAAGTTTAGTAATAAAAATCATGGTAAGCAATTTAATAGAGTGAATATAGGGTTTCTACTTTTCACTTAAGATTAAAATTCCGTTAAGAATTATTCAAATATAACTTTTTTTATTTAAAACATGTGTAATGAGGCGTTTATGAAACATAAAAAACCATAACAATTTAAAATGCTATGGTTTTATCTAAATAAATAATAATAATTACAAAAATTTTATGCTGCTGGATTTGGAAATAAATTATGTACAGCATTAATTTCATCAATAATTTCGTCTGATAATTCAATATTAATACTATTGATATTTTCTTTTAACTGACTCATATTCGTTGCGCCAATTATATTGCTTGTAACAAATGGCAATTGGTTGATAAAGGCCAAAGACATTTCTGTCATCGTAATTCCATGTTTCTTTGCGATCTTTTGATACTCAATAACTGCTTGCTCTGCTCCTGGAGTTCTATATCTTAAAACAAAATTAGGAAATAAAGTTCCTCTCGCTCCTTCTGGTAATTGTCCATTCATATATTTTCCTGATAAAACTCCTTGAGCTAAAGGTGAATAGACTAATAGGCCTATATTCTCTCTCATTGAAACTTCAGACATTCCATACTCATAAGCACGGTGAATTAAAGAATAAGAGTTTTGAATGGTAGACATTCTTGGCAAATTATTTTTTTGTGAAGCTTCCAAATACTTCATCGTTCCCCAAGGAGTTTCATTAGACAATCCAATATGTTTAATTTTACCTTGTTTTATAAAGTCTTGAAGTGTTTCTAAAATCTCTAAATGATTTTCGGCTTCTTTAGTAGACGTTTTATAAGGATAGTCCCTAACACCAAAACAATTCACTCCTCTTACTGGCCAATGCAACTGATATAAATCTATATAATCTGTTTGTAGTCGTTTTAAACTTCCTTCAATCGCTTCTGTCAATGCTCTTTTACTAAAACCGTCTTTACGAATATGCGCCGTATAAAGTCCTGCTCCTGCAATTTTACTCGCCAACACAACTTTATCTCTGTTTCCTGTTTTTTTAAACCAATTTCCAATAATTTTTTCTGTAGAGCCGTATGTTTCTGGAGTTGCAGGAACGGCATATAACTCTGCCGTATCAAAGAAATTCACGCCCTTTTCTAGTGCGTAATCCATTTGTTCATGACCATCAGCTTCTGTGTTCTGGTTTCCCCAAGTCATCGTTCCTAAGCATATTTTAGAAACTTTTGCTTCTGTATTTGGTAATGTTGTGTATTTCATAATTTTCTTTTCTTCTAATTATTGATTGCTTCAATTCCTGGTAAAGTTTTCCCTTCTAGCATTTCTAACATTGCTCCTCCGCCTGTTGATACATAACTTACTTTATCAGCAAAACCGAATTGTTTCACAGCAGCCACAGAATCTCCTCCACCAACTAAAGAAAAGGCTCCATTTTTTGTTGCATTATCTATTGAATGACCTAAGGCAATCGTTCCGTTTGCAAACGATTCCATTTCAAAAACACCTAAAGGCCCGTTCCATAAAATGGTTTTACATTTATTTACAACTTCGTCAAAAATCGCTATTGATTTTGGTCCAGCATCTAAACCTTGCCATCCATCAGGAATTTGAGTAACGTCTAAAATTTTAGTGTTTGCTGTATTAGAAAAATCATCTGCAGCAATAACATCTACTGGAATATGAACGGTAACATTTTTAGCCTTTGCTTGCTTTAAAATTTCTAAGGCTAATTCCATTTTATCATCTTCGCAAATAGAATCGCCAACATTTCCTCCTTGTGCTTTTACAAAAGTAAAAGTCATTCCTCCACCAAGTATTAAATGGTCTACTTTGTCTAAAATATTTTCAATTACAGTAATTTTAGAAGATACTTTTGCCCCTCCCAAAATTGCTAATACTGGTTTTTCAGAATTGTTTAAAACCTTATCTATACTTTCAATTTCTTTGGCAAGCAATAATCCAAAACATTTTTTGTCTGTAAAAAATTGTGCAATAATTGTAGTTGACGCATGCGCTCTATGGGCTGTTCCAAAAGCGTCGTTAACATAAATATCTCCTAATTTAGACAATTGCTCTGCAAAGGCAACATCTCCATTTTTTTCTTCTTTATAAAAACGAAGATTTTCTAACAATAAGATTTCTCCTGCTTGTAATTCTTCTACCGATTTTTCAACTTCATCACCAACACAATCATTCATAAACTTGACTTGAACTCCAATAATTTCACTTACTGACTCAACTATATGTTGCAAAGAAAATTCTGGAGAAACTCCATTAGGTCTTCCAAGGTGCGACATCAAGACACAACTCCCTCCGTCTTCAAGTATTTTAAGGATGGTTGGCTTTGCAGATTCTATTCTAGTTGCATCAGTAACGTTAAAGTTTTCATCAAGCGGAACGTTAAAGTCTACTCTTATTAATGCTTTTTTACCGTCAAAATTAAAGTTGTTTATTGTCGTCATTTTTATAAATATTTTCTAAGAAAACAAATGTAAGGGTTTCGTGTTTTTTAATTGTGATGAAATCGGAAAACTTCAAATAACGTTTTCGTATTTTAATCTATATTTGTACTATGCTATTTTCAGAAATATTAGGTCAAGAACATATCAAAAACCATCTTTTGCAATCTGCAAATAATGGGCGCATTCCGCATGCGCAATTATTTGTTGGTAAAGAAGGTTCTGGAACGCTTCCCATGGCTATTGCTTACGCTCAATATCTATTGTGTAATAACAATCCAAATGTTGATGCGTGCAATTTAAAATGTGATAAGTTAATGCATCCTGATTTACACTTTGCTTTTCCGGTTACCACAAGTGCATCCGTAAAAAAACATCCTATAAGTGATTTGTTTTTATCTAATTGGAGGCCCTTTGTTAATCAAACTCCTTATGGAAGTCTCTTCAATTGGCTACAGACTATTGGTGTAGAAAACAAACAAGGTTCAATAGGTGTAGATGAAGCTGAGGCTATTGTAAAATCGTTGCAACTAAAATCTTTTGAAGGAGGATATAAAGTTATGATTATTTGGATGGCAGAAAAAATGAATACAGCCGCTGCAAATAAATTATTGAAACTTATAGAAGAGCCCCCAGAAAAAACTGTTTTTATTTTAATTACCGAAAATGAAGAACAAATTATTGGTACTATTCGCTCTCGTTGTCAAACATTAAATTTCCCTGTATTAAGTGAAAGTGATATTGTAAATGGATTAATTTCATCTCACAATACTCCTGAAAATGAAGCAAGAAAAATTGCACATCAAGCAAATGGAAACTTCAATAAAGCGTTGGATATTTTAAACAATGATTCTTCTGATGCGGTTTTTGAACAGTGGTTTATTACATGGATTAGGGCTGCTTTTAGAGCTAAAGGTGATGCGTCTGTAATTAATGAACTTATCGCTTGGAGCGATACCATTTCTAAATCTGGAAGAGAAACTCAAAAACGTTTTTTAAATTTCTGTTTGCAATTCTTTAGACAAGCGCTATTGCTTAATTATAAAGCACAAAATTTGGTTTTTTTAGAAACGACAGAACCTGGTTTTGATCTAAAAAAGTTTGCACCCTTTATTCACGGAAATAATATTGAAGGTATTTATAAAGAGCTTAATGATGCTATTTATCATATTGAAAGAAATGGAAATGCAAAAATTATCTTATTAGATACTTCGATTAAACTAACAAGGCTTTTACATCAAAAAGAAGGATGAATCAACAATCGAAATCCAATCTGAGTTAAATTTTTTGACTATCGCCCTGCGATTAAAATTCTACTCTGAAAACAAAATTTGGAGTGACTCCAAGTGAATATTTATCTAGCACCTGAAGAATCTCTTCACCATTTGAATCAAAACGAATGTTATAATTTCTACACAATATGTTTTTTTGGTTATAGGCATTAAGTAACGAAAACCCTACTTTTCCTTTCCACTTTTCATTTTTAGTAAATAAAAACTTATAGTATGTAGAGAAATCTAATCTGTGATAGTTTGGTAATCTTTCAGCGTTTACTTTTCCATAATTTATTGAAGTGACTTGGTTATTTGTAACTAAACCGTCGGCATTTGTAAATGGAATTCCCGTTCTAATACTCCATCCTAATGAAAAGTCAAAATCCTTTAATTTATATGAATGTGACCATGATAGTGAATTTCTTATATCTTGGTTTCCTCTAAAAGAGTTCCCATTGTTTATAGTCTCAAATTTAGACCTGTTTTGTGTTAGAGAATAACCAAGAAAAGTTCTGTAATTATTTATTTTCTTTTTTATTAATAGTTCTAATCCCACTATTTTGCTTTCACCTTCAGAATAATTATTTGCACTGTTTGTAAAGCCATTGGTTAATGAAGTTAAACCGCTTATTTTTTTAAAATACCCTTCTAAATCTATATTCCAACCATTTTTTTTATAGGTTGCGCCTGAACTAAATTGATGGCTTTTCAAAATTGATTTATCTTCACTATTAGCAAGTACCCAAATTTGATTTTCTAGACCAAAATTCTGAGTGTTAAACTCAATAATTTTACTTAATGATTGTCGGTTTTGTTCTGCAGAAAAATTTAATCTGAATTGAGAATTTATTTTTCGTTCAACCTGAATTCTCGGTTCAAAATGAATTTGATCTAATAATGAATAATGATTTGCTCTAAGTCCTAAATTTAGATACCATCTCTCTTTGTCATTATATTCATATTCTGTATACAGCGTATGTGTATTATTAGTTTCAGAAACGGTGTCATTAAAATTATCATTTTGAAAAAACACGTTCTCATAACCAAATGTATATCCAACCATATTATTAGAATATTGATACCCAAAGTTTAGCGCTTTAAAGTCTGACAGTTTCCAATTTGTTTGAAATGACACCTGTAAATCTTTAACTGTATTTTTCTTTATTATTCTATTTTGAACAGCGTCTAAATATAAGTTTTTACCCAAATAATCTAAATTAAATTTAGAATAATATGCATTAAAATGATGTGAAAAATTCTTTTTATATTCATGGTTCCAAAGAAATTTTAAGCCTTGGTTATCAATGTTTAATTTGTCATTAGATTTTTCATCAAATTCATCAATTAAAAATTCATATTCCAATTTGTTTTTAACTGAAATATTACTAAATGAAATTTCATCTTTGTCTGTCGGTTTGTAAATTAACTTCGCGTAGTAATCGTTAAAATAAAACAAATCCTTTACTTCCTCTACAACATCCTCTTCAAACACCCTATTACCATTAGATATTTTAGTATTTTGAAATACTTTCTTTGAAAAATTATCAAATGTTGCCGTATTCACTACGTCTGTAATAGATCTTCTTGCAGAGATGACGAGCCCTAGTTTATCAGTAACTTTGGTTTTTAAATACGCATCTACATGTGTTAAATTAAATCCAAAACCTCCTTCTGCTTTATCTGAAAATTGATCTTTAGTAGAAATGTCTATTACGCCTGAAATTCTATTTCCAAAACGCGCTTTAGCACCTCCTTTATAAAAATTTATCTCTTTAACTATATAAGGATTGAATGCTGAAATCATTCCGAAAAAATGTCCAGAGTAGTACATTTTGATACCGTCAAAAAGTATCAAATTTTGATCTGGAGTTCCTCCTCTTATATATAATTCAGAGGCTGTCTCATTAGGGCTTTTAATTCCTGGAATTAATTGTAAACTTTTTAGAATGTCTGGTTCTATTAATCCTGGAAGGATTCCTAATTTATTTGGTTTCAAAATGATTGAGCCTCCGTTTTTTTTGCTAATCCCTGAAGTTAAGTATTCATTGATTATTACTTCATCAATATTAAATGTGTCTTCCTCTAAGTATATCGTAGGGCATTTTTTACCATCAAAAAAGGTTTTAGGAAAAACTATCGTTTTATACCCTAAATAATTTATTTCAATTATTTCATCCTGATTTAATTCTAGCTCAAAGTACCCTTGATCATTGGTTGTAGTTCCAATACTTTTTTTAATATTAACGATGGATACATTTTCAATAATTTCAGTTGAATTCCCTTTTTTAATATATCCGCATATAAAAGTTGTGGTTTCTTGGAGAGTGTAATAGCGTTCATTTACCCTTTGAGAGACAATACTAGTTTGTTCTTCTATTGCCTTTAAAATATCCTCTAATGATGCTGTTTGGAGAAATGAAAAGTGTTTGTTTTCTACTATTTCAGTTTCAAAAGAGAATTTAACTTCAAAAACCTTCTCAACCTCCATTAACACTATTTGTAGTTGAATATTGTCAAATGATAAACTCTGCTTTTCTTGTGAAAAGCAGTAAAAAGAGGAAATTAAAAAAAGAACGCATATTTTTTTTCTCATTTACTTTTATCGAGCACAACTGAGTTTTCGTCGTTAAAAGTAAATGAAATTTTCATAGGAACAAAAACTGTTTTTAAAGCAAGTTTGATATCGCCATGTGTAAAACTCCCAGTAAACCTTTTACTCGTATCAATGTTATTGAGATTAAATTGAGTCTCAAATTGATTTTCTAAAGCATTTATTACTTGTTTTAACGGAGTGTTGGTAAAAGAAGATTCTCCGCTTAACCATGTAGGATTTTGATTTGTAAAATTCCATGTTTCAGATGCAGTATCAATTGCTCTAAAAGCATTTGTTGGGTTTAATATTGTTTGTTGTTTGTTAGAATTAACTCTAACTTTTCCTTCGTAACATTGTACTTCAAAATATTTCTCCTGTGAAATAACTATAAATTTTGTGCCTAAAACCTCAACCGAACCTTCTATCGTTTCAACGCTAAAATCACTTCCTTTTTCTACTTCAAAAAAAGCTTCTCCTTTTAAAGATAACTTTCTATTATTTTTCCAATTTCTTTCATCAAATTCTAATTTAGAATTTGAATTTAAATGAACCATAGAATTGTCTGGAAGTGTAATATTTAATTGCTCTCCATATGCGGT
>CAJXUO010000020.1 GCA_913061425.1 uncultured Lutibacter sp. | reverse complement strand
TCATCATGTATAGATGTTGAAATAATTGGATTTCCAAGTGCAGCAACAATAGCACGTGCAATATTATTATCTGGCACACGAATACCGACTGTTTTCTTCTTTTTAAAAACCTTTGGAAGATTGTTATTTCCAGGTAAAATGAACGTATATGCTCCAGGTAATGCGCGTTTTAAAATTTTATAGGTTGCCGTATTTACTTGACGTACATAATCAGACATGTGACTCAGGTCGTTGCAGACAAAAGAAAAATTCGCTTTCTCCAACTTTACTCCTTTTAGTCGAGCAATTTTTTCAAGTGCTCTAACGTTTGTAATATCACAACCTAATCCATAAACTGTATCTGTAGGGTAAATAATTATGCCTCCTTTTTGAAGTACTGCAACTACTTTATCTATCTCTTTAGAGTTTGGGTTCTCTTCAAATATTTTAATTAATTGCGCCATTTTTTCATTATATTTGTTTAACCCTAAACTTCGATTGATGAAGAATTTCTATAGCAAATTTAGCAAAATCATAATTGTAACTCTTACTATTCTATTTATTTCTTGTTCTAGTGATGATGATGTAGCGGTTATTGACGTATCTCCTTTAGCGGCAAGTCAAATGCTAGATGTTTCATACGGTACAAATTCACAGCAAAAATATGATATTTATTTACCTGAAGGAAGAACTGAAGAAACAACTAAAGTTTTTATACTTGTTCATGGTGGAAGTTGGGTAAGTGGCGATAAAAATGATATGAATGGTTTTGTGAATTTGATCAAACCTGCTTTTCCAGAGCATGCAATTGTAAATATCAACTATCGATTGGCAAGTTTAACTACCGATGCTTTTCCTATGCAAATAAATGATATTGAGAGTGTTATTGCCGATTTAAAATTCAATGCAGATACCTACCAAATTTCTAACAATTATGGTTTCATTGGCGTTAGTGCTGGCGCACATTTATCAATGTTATATTCTTATAAGTTTGATCCTTCTAATGAAGTAGAGATGGTTTGTAGTATTGTTGGTCCAACAAATTTTACGGATACTAATTATATAGACAATCCAGATTATGCACAAATATCTATTGCTTTTCAGGCTATAACTGGAGTTAGTTACGCTGACAATCCTGAATATTATGAAGATTTAAGCCCATATCATGTTGTGACTAGTTCTGCTCCTCCAACACTACTTTTTTATGGAGATGAAGATGAACTAATTCCTACAAGTCAGGGTGTTGAAATGCATGCTAAACTAAATAGTTTGGGAGTTGTAAATGAGTTTACACTATATGAAGGAGAAGGTCATGGTTGGGATGGCGCAAATGCAATAGACACAAATATGAAATTAAACACTTTTATTTCAACACACTTTTAATTTCTAATTTCAATAAAAAAAACCTGCTAAATTTTACAACTTAGCAGATTCTTAGTACACATACTAATCTAACTCTTTTTAACTTTCTAAAAGTCTAAATCCTTCGCCGTGTATATTTAGAATTTCAACACTATCATCTAACTTTAGATACTTTCTTAATTTGGCAATATAAACATCCATACTTCTTGAAGTGAAATAGTTGTCATCTCTCCAAATTTTAGTTAATGCCAATTCTCGAGGCATTAAATCATTTTTATGCTGAGCCAACATTTTAAGTAATTTATTTTCTTTTGGTGATAGTTTAATAGTCTCTACACCCTCAAAAGATAAATGACGTAACTTAGAATTTAAATGAAATTTTCCGATTTGGAATTCAAAAACTTCATCTTCACTAGAAGCATTGCTTGCTTTTCTTTGAAGTATTGCTTTCATTTTGTGTAATAACACTTCTGAATCAAAAGGCTTGTTCAAATAATCATCTGCTCCTGCTTGATACCCTTTCAATACATCTTCTTTCATGGTTTTGGCCGTTAAAAAGATAATAGGTATTTCGGTATTGGTTGCTCTAATATCCTTTGCAAGTGAAAAACCATCTTTACGAGGCATCATTACATCTAAGATACACATGTCAAAATCATTGTTTTTAAACATTATTAAGCCTTCTAAGCCATCTTTAGCCAATGTAACGTCGTAGTCGTTTAACATTAAGTAATCTTTTAAAACAGTTCCGAAATTTGGATCGTCTTCAACTAATAAAATTCGCGTATTTGCCATAATCTATATTTTTATATTAAAGGTAATTTTATGATAAAAGTGCTTCCTTTTCCTGTTTCACTCTCAACAAAAACTGTGCCTTGATGATTTTCTACTATTTTCTTTACATATGCAAGACCTAATCCGTGTCCTTTCACATTATGTATATTTCCTGTTTCTTCTCTATAAAACTTATTAAAAATGTTTTTTTGAACATTTTTACTCATTCCCATACCTTGATCACTAACCTTCAAGATAATATTTTTCGATGTGTTTTCAGTTGATATATTAATTACTGGCGCATCTAATGAATACTTAATTGCGTTATCTAGAACATTTACAATCACATTGGTAAGGTGAAAACCATTTGCTGAAACTTCAGTTAAAGCAGCATTCAAATTTTTAGTGATTTTTCCGCCTTTACTATTCGCTAACAACTCTATATGTGTAATTGCTTCTTCAACTAAGTCGTGTATATCTTCTTTTTCCTTACTAATATCTAACTGATTTTTTTCTAACTTAGATATTCTTAATACATTTTCCACCTGTCCATGCATCCGTTTATTTTCTTCTCTTATCATTCCAACATAACGCAACACTTTATCTTTGTCATCAATGATTTTAGGATTTTTTATGGCATCTAATGCAAGATTTATTGTTGCAATAGGAGTTTTAAACTCATGTGTCATGTTATTAATAAAATCTGTTTTAATTTCTGATATCTGTTTTTGTTTTATCATTTGGTATAATGAACTTACAAAGGCTAAAATGATAATCAAAATAAACAGTGCTGATATTATTAATACCTTAACAACTGATGATAAAAAATATTTTTTCTTATTCGGAAAACTAACATACAATTGATAATCGCTTTCTCCTTGATTTCCAACGAATAACGGAATCATATATGATTTATCTTCAACTATCCTAAAATATCCGGATTTTAATTTTGTAGCAAAATTATTGTTATAAACACCATATTTATATTCTATTGTAATACCTCTTTGCGACAATTCACGGTCTAAATTCAAGGCAATTTCCTGATTGCTTACCCTTTGAAGAATAGGCAGTCTAGAAAGCATTACTTGTGATTGATTTTCAATCAATAGTTTTTCGATATTTTTTAACTCTTGGTGCTTTACAAAATTTTCTGTTGGGCTCAAAGACTGTATGTCACTATCCGAAATCACATTCTTAACAATGGTTACCTTTTCCTTGCTAAAAATCTTTTTAAATTCTATAGAATCATTTTCAAAGAACTCCATCGGAAACTTATAGTTCTCTTCCAATATGGTTTGAGCATACTCAAAAGTTTCCTGTCTTGTGGTATCTATTTGCTGATAAAAAAAGTTCTTAAGTTCTGTTTCAGTTATATTCTCTCTATTTTGTGCAAAACGCGAGAGTTTTTGATAAAAGTCATTCAACTCTCTATCACTTATATTTTCTGAGACTTGAATTAAAGCAGAACTGACATCACTTTTAAATTGATTTTCAGTCATTTCAATGGACTTATTAATCCAAAAAACTTGAACAGCAATAATACCAATCAAGGAAATGCTCATTAAAAATATGATGAGTACAAAAACCTTTTTATTCATACAGCAAATGTAATTTTTTTAAGAAACCAAATTGATATATTCTGCAATTAATTAACAATATTAATGAAGATTTAACAATATTTTAAGGAAATCTCTATTTTATTTAAATTTTACTACCCTTTAAGAGAAATTGCTTGTGCAGTCTAACAACCTCGTTTTTAGTGTCTTTTAAATCAATATTTTCAATAACAAAATCAGATTTTTCAATCTTTTCTTTGTCAGAAAACTGATTTTTTATTCTGTTTAAAATATCCTCTTTCGTTGAATTATCTCTATCCATAATTCGTTGAATTCTAAGTTCTACTGGAGCAACTACAGTAATTACAACGTCACAATTTACATGTCCATTATTCTCAAACAAAATTGCACTTTCATAAATCACATAAGCACTCTTTGCTTTTTTAACAAATTTCTTAAAATGAGTGTAAACTCTTGGATGAACTATCGCGTTAAGTATATTTAATTTTTCGGGATTTTGAAAAACAATTTTCGCAAGATAGGCGCTATTTAAACCTTCTGAAGAATATGAGTCTTTTCCAAACGCTTCTACTATTTTACTTCTTATAATTTTAGAAGAATTCATCAGTTTTTTAGCCTCAATATCAGAAATGTAACAAGCCATCCCTAAATCTTGAAACATCTTCAATACCGTTGTTTTCCCACTACCTATTCCTCCAGTTAAACCTACAACAATCATTTTTCTTGTATTAAAAATTCGATTTTACTTGGTATTATTTTAGAAGATGTAATTAAAATTGTTTGCTCTTTAAACCTTGGCACTAGATATGAAAGGTTATTTTTAATTGTTTCGTCATAATCACATACTATTTCAAAATTATCAGAAGTAATCTTATTGAAATTTGAAAGTGCAACTTTATAAACAATAGTAACTTCACTTGGAAGTGTTGTTATTTTATATTCTGATGGTAAATTTTTTATTTTGAATGGAACTTTTAAAGAACCTTCGGTAAACTTATCAACTTCAGCATTTAATAATACTTTGTTTTCTGAAAAGACAATATGAGCATAGTTTGAAACATCCAATAAAACTTCTTTATTTATTTTTGATGAAATCTCAATTAACTCAATTTTTCGGGTAGAAACACTATAGATCGTATCCAATTGTGATTCTGGACCTACTATCACAACTGAATCAGGAGAAATAGATAAATCCTCCACAAAATTATACCCTAGTTTAAAATTAATTTCAGCATCTAAAACAACAGGTATTTTCTTTTTCTTGTTGAGTCCTAATTTAAAATGAATCGTATCTTGAGAAAACCTTTTAATTTCTGTTTCTAAATTCAATTGTTTTCTTAATTCAGGAATATTGTTGTTTGGTAAATAGTAGTAATAATCTCCAGTTTTATATGTTAATTTACTTACATCAAAAACGATATCATTGTGATTGAGCTTATACCCTAATAAATTAAAACCAGTTGATTCAATTAGAACTTCAATTTCTTCAATTGGCTCATTCTGAACAACTTTATCAATTGGAAGGTTGCTATATGTAATATTAAAGATTGCATCGCTCGTGTAAGTCTTTGATAGTTTTATCAACAACCAAAATAAGACTGACAAACAAAAAAAAACAAGAAATGTTTTAAGTTTAAAATTTACTTTAAATCTATTGTTTGCTTGATTTACCAAAGAATTGTTTTTTATTATTAAAAAAATAAATATACAAAAAAAAGTGAGCCAAATAAGCTCACTTTTTATATAATATTATGAAGTTGCCCTTATTTCTTAGGAGCGTTCATTTTATTTGTTAGTTCCATTGAAATAGCAGAGCGTTCAAATCTAATCTTTCCAGCACCTGTTTCAATTAAAACTGTTCCATCAGTATTTAATTCTACAATTTTACCGTGAATACCACTAGATGTTATCACTTTAGTTCCTTTTCCTATTTCAGTTTGAAACTTTTTTTCATTTTTTTGACGCTTCATTTGAGGTCTTATCATAAAAAGATAAAACACAATAATCATAGCGAAAATTGGCAGCATTGAAGTAAAACTACTTGCATCTGCTTGTAATAATATAGTTAAAAACATATCTAGTTTAATTTAGTATTATCATTCAACTCAATTTTTCCAGAAGGCGTTTTAACTTGTTTTGCATTTACAAATGCTTTGATTCTAACTACTTCGCTTCCTTTTTCTGTATTTGTAGTTAATGTTATTGTATTTGAAGTTTTATTTTTCTTCCCTCTCGAGTTAAATACAACTTTTATATCAGCCTTTTCTCCTGGCTTAATAGCTTCTTTTGGCCAATTAGGAACTGTACATCCACAACTTCCTTTTGCATTAGTTATAACCAAATCTCCTTTACCAACATTAGATAAAGTAAATATCGTTTCTACTTTTTCTCCTTGCTCAATAGTTCCGAAATCATGTTCCAATTTATCCCATTCGATAACTGGAGCACCCAAACTGATTTTTGCGTCTCTAGCTGCAGCTGCTTCAACATTTTCGTTTTTTACTTTAGAACTTGCATTATCACTTTTACATGATGAAATTGCGAAAGCGCTTATTAAAACTGTCAACAATACTATTTTTTTCATTTTATTAAAATTTATTAATTATACTTTTTATAGGATGCGAAAATATAAAATTATAGCAATCCTCTCCCTATTTTTTCAATTCTATTTGTAGTTACTAGATCTTTTAAAACTTTATCTAAAACACCATTAATGAAATAACTACTCTTTTGTGAAGAGTAATCTTTAGCAATTTCTAAATATTCATTAATAGAAACCTTTGTTGGTACAGATGGAAATTCCAAAAACTCACAAATAGCCATTTTCATCAAAATCATGTCGATGTCAGCAATACGGTCTGTGTCCCAATTTGGAGTCTTGTCATCTATTTCAGTATCATATTTTTCGTGATTCAAAATCACTTTTCTAAATAGATTTAAAACAAACTTCTCATCAGCATTATCTTTATATAAGTTTGAAAGTTTATACGACTTTCCTTCTTTTAATGTATTTAGATCTTTAACAATCCAAGTGTTTACAAAAGGGATATCATCTACCCAACTTATATTTTGATCTTCAAAATAATCAGCCAATTTTTCATTTGGCGCAATAATCTTTTTGAATACTTTCAAAACAAATTTCTGATCTTCTACAAATGAACTTGTTTCTGAGTTCATGTAATTTTTGTAAATCTCACTTACTCTAATTAAATCCCAAATAACACGAACAAACTCATCGTCAAGTTTCCAGTTATTTAATTTTTTTTTATCAATATAATCATTCAAAGAAATACTTTCTTTAAACATATTTATTACTTGATTTTCAATAAGCCTTGTGCTTGGATTTTTTTCTTCAGCAGAAGCTAAATGTTTTTTCTTTGCAATAGACAGATGGATCTCTGCCATATTTTGGACTTCAACCAATAAACTTAGAATCAAAACATGTAAATCATACATCTTTTCAATACTCTGTTTCAAGAATTTCTCCTCTTTGTCTAGGTTGTCATTTTTAGATTGAAGTATTGCGTATGCAGATTGCATTACTTTGATTCTAATATGTCTTCTATTTATCATTTTAAAGAACGCTTAAAATATGTTAAATTGTAGGCACAAAAGTACTATTAATTTTTAATCTACTATCTTCGCGAAAGCAAATTTTTTAATAATAAATGAAAGCCTTAAAACAAGTCCATAAATACTTTGCAAAATATAGATATAGATATATAGGAGGTATTTTAATATGTATTGTCTCTAATATTTTAGCACTACAAATTCCGGACCTAATAAAAAATTCAATTAATACTGCAGGTGATTATAAAAGTGGCATTATTACTGATAAATCTATAGTTACCTCTTCATTATTAACAAATATTCTTTTAATTATTGGTGCTGCTTTGTTGGCCGGATTTTTAACGTTTTTTACACGCCAATTAATCATTGTCACTTCAAGGCTTGTTGAATATGATTTGAAAAATGAGATTTACAAGCAATATCAAAAATTATCGCTCAATTTTTATAAAAAAAATAGAACGGGAGATTTGATGAATCGAATAAGTGAAGATGTTGGAAAAGTACGGATGTATTTTGGTCCTGCTATTATGTATAGTTTAAATATGATCGTTTCATTTACGGTGACATTAATTTTAATGCTTAGAACAGATGTAACTCTAACACTCTATACAATTATTCCACTTCCAATACTTTCAATATCAATCTATTACTTAAGTAGACTGATTCATAAAAAAACAACCGTAGTTCAACAATATTTATCAAGTCTAACAACCGCTGCGCAGGAAACTTTTTCTGGAATAAGAATTATAAAGTCTTACACAACAGAACTTGATGCAATTCAAAATTTTGAGGAAGTTGCTGAGAATAGCAAACAAAAAAATATTGAATTATATAAAATTCAAGCATTATTTTTCCCCTTAATGATTTTACTAATTGGAATTAGTAACTTATTAGTTATTTATGTTGGAGGCTTACGATATATAGATGGTTATATTACTCTTGGTGATATTGCTAAATTTATAATGTATGTAAACATTCTAACTTGGCCAGTAGCTGTATTAGGTTGGGTTACATCAATTGTACAACAAGCAGACGCATCCCAAGAAAGAATTAATGAATTTTTAAAAGAGACTCCTGAAATAAAAAACGAAACTGAAAACATAACGGAAATTATTGGAGACTTAGAGTTTCAAAATGTTTCTTTTACCTATGACGACACTAATATAACTGCACTAAAAAATGTCAGTTTTAAGGTAGAAAGTGGAAAAACACTTGCTATTTTAGGTAAAACAGGTTCTGGTAAATCTTCAATAATAAATTTAATTGCTAGATTATATGATACTTCAAGTGGAACTGTATTACTTGACACTATAAACATTGAAAAGCATAATTTAAATAATCTTAGGCAAAATATAGGTTTCGTTCCTCAAGATGCTTTCTTGTTTTCCGACACTATCGAAAATAATATCAGATTTGGAAAAAAAGACGCAACAATAGAAGCCATAGAACAAGCTGCAAAAGACGCTTATATTCATCATAATATAGTCGAATTCAAAGAAGGTTATAAAACATCTATTGGAGAAAGAGGAGTTACATTATCTGGAGGGCAAAAACAAAGAGTTTCTATTGCGAGAGCAATAATTAACACCCCTAAAATTTTAATTTTTGACGATTGCTTATCAGCCGTAGATACTGAAACAGAAGAGATTATTTTAAAAAATCTTGAACAAATTACTGAAAATAGGACTACCATAATTATAAGCCATAGAGTTTCTTCTATAAAACATGCCGATATGATAATAGTTTTAGATAAAGGAGAAATAATACAGCAAGGAACTCATAATCAATTATCTAATGAAAATGGATTTTATAAAGATTTGTTTGACCAACAATTATTAACAGACAATTAAAATAATGTCTTTCTTTTTTTTATATTAAATATTGCAGAAGTAATTTATTTTTTTAGATTTGTCATATAACAACTTCGTACAAACCAAAATTAATTAGTGAAAATTATGAATGAAAAGAATTACAATGATCAAGAAGAGATTTTCTCACAAGTATTAAGAGCAGGAAGAAGAACTTACTTTTTTGATGTTAGATCTACTAAGGCAGATGACTACTACCTAACAGTTACAGAAAGTAAGAAGTTTACAAATGAAGATGGATCATTCCATTATAAAAAACATAAAATCTATTTATATAAAGAAGATTTTACTGAATTTAATGAAATGTTAAAAGCAGCAACAGACTATATAGTAAACGAAAAAGGTGAAGAAGTAATAAGTGAACGTCACCAAGCAGATTATACAAGAGAAGAGCCTCAAACTAGCGAAGAGAGTGAAGTGAAGACTGGTGAAAGTTTTACTGACGTAAGCTTTGATGACATTTAATAGTCCGTTTTTTACTTATAAAATACTGAATCATTGTATCTTAGGGTTTCCTTTTTTCATTACACAATTTTTTCTTTTTAAAAAAGTTATCTATTTTTATACAAATATTTCTAATCAACCATTAAAATGAGGCTGTCAAAAAAAATTTTGTGTCTAGTGTTTTTAGTTTCGGTTACTTTAAGCGCTCAAAACAGAGCAACTGTAACAAAATCTTTGAATGAAGGAACTATAGAAAATCAATTTGATTATTTAATTAAGAAATCTAATAGATATCAAGAATTTAAAGTTGTAAAAACAACTTGGCTTATCCAATTAAAAAAATCAGCAGGTGACTCATTAGTTTCATTAAGGAAAGATTTAAATCTGTCTCTTATACACATCTGACGCTGCCGACGAATAGAGAGGTGT
>CAJXUO010000019.1 GCA_913061425.1 uncultured Lutibacter sp. | reverse complement strand
CCTCTATAAATTAAACTATTATTATTTTAAAAAATAAATTGCAGAAATATTTGGTTATTAACTTTTTCTAACGCAATATTTGCATTCAGAAAGTTCAAAACTTTATTGAAATGTTATCAAGAAAGGTGGAGGGATTAGACCCTTTGAAGCCTTAGCAACCCTTTGCATTTAGCAAAGAAGGTGCTAAATTCTACTTAATTTCAGATTCATTTATCAGAAATTGGATAGATAACCAAACGTAATTACTCATCTGTAATCACGTGTTTTCTTATAACATTTTTCTATTTGGTACGCTTTTATAAAGCGCATTTGACTTTTGGTTTAATTTATTTATTAACTCAAAAAAACTAGAAAAATGAGTACACAAAAATTAGCAACAAATGCATTACATGCAGGACATGATTTTGCAACAAATGGAGGAACAAGAGCTGTTCCTATTTATCAAACAACATCTTATGTTTTTAATGATTCGGATCATGCGGCAAATCTGTTTTCTTTAAAAGAATTAGGATTTATTTACACGCGCTTAAACAATCCAACAAATCAAATTTTACAAGAACGCTTAGCAACATTGGAAGGTGGAATTGGCGCAGTCGTTTTTGCATCAGGAACAGCGGCTATTTCTACAGGATTACTGACACTTTTAAAAGCAGGAGATCATATAGTCGCCTCAAGTAGTCTATATGGTGGAACTTATAATTTATTAAGTGTTACCCTTCCTAGATTAGGGATTACAACAACATTTGTAGACGCATCTAATCCTGATAATTTCGCTACTGCAGTTCAAGAAAACACGAGAGCCTTTTTTGTAGAATCATTAGGAAATCCAAAATTAGATGTTCTAGATATCGAAGCGATTGCAGTACATTCTAAAGCTGCTGGAGTCCCTTTTATTGTAGATAATACAGTTGCAACTCCAGCCTTATTGAACCCGATTAAACATGGTGCAAATATTGTAATTCACTCGTTGACAAAATATATAGGTGGACAAGGAACATCGCTTGGTGGAGCAATAATTGATGGCGGTAATTTTGATTGGACTAATGGGAAATTTCCTGAATTTACAGAACCTTCAGCAGGATATCACGGTTTAAAATATCACGAAACTTTAGGAGCAGCATCCTATATTTTCAAATTGATCCTAGAAGGATTAAGAGATTTCGGTGGTGCCTTGAGTCCGTTTAATGCATTCCAAATTATTCAAGGATTAGAAACTTTACCTCTAAGAATAAAGCAGCATAGTGAAAATGCTTTAGAAATTGCAAAATGGCTTGAAGGACAAGATGAAATTGCTTGGGTAAATTATCCAGGATTAGAAGGTAATAAATACAAAAAATTAGCTGACAAATATTTATCAAAAGGACAAAGTGGAATTGTGACTTTTGGACATAAAGGAGGTTTTGAAGCAGCAAAAAACATTGCAGACAATACAAAGTTATTTTCGCTACTTGCTAATATTGGAGATACGAAATCATTGATAATTCATCCTGGAAGTACAACTCATCAACAGTTGGATGAAGCAGCGCAAGAAGCAGCAGGTGTCTCTGGAGATTTAATCCGTTTATCTGTAGGTATTGAAGATGTTGAAGATTTAAAAGCGGATCTAAAAGCGGCCTTCGCTAAAGTTAAATAGAAAAAGGCACTTTAAAATTAATAATATTAGTGTTGTTTAATTAATAAACAGATGTCTTTTTTAGAGGTATTTGTTTCAAATTTAATAAAAATAAAAATGAGTGATTTAAAATTTAGTGTTTTAGGAGAGAGTTCTTCTGCAACCAAATTTATAGGAAAGACAAGGCAATTCACATTGGTAGTTGATGAACCAACTGATCTTGGTGGAACTGATGATGATGCCAATCCAGTTGAATATATTCTTGCAGGATTAGCAGGTTGTGTTAATGTTATTGGACATATTGTTGCCAAAGAACTAGGTTTCGTTATTAAGAACTTAAAAATTGAAGTTTCTGGCGAATTAAATCCTAATCGGCTTTTAGGCTCATCCCTCAATGAAAGAGCAGGGTTTAAGTCTATAAACCTTAGCCTAATTCCAGAAACAGACGCCAATATTGAAACTCTTTTCAAATGGTTAAAAATTGTTGAAAATAGGTGTCCTGTAAACGATAATTTGCAAAACAAAACACCTGTTACAATAGCGGTAGAAAAACAATATCAGGTTTCATAAGGATTGAAAATGGAAAGTTTAAAGCATATAAATATTCCTAAGTACATCACCAAAAGCGGTAAGACAGTATCGATAAAACTGTCTTACCAGACTTTTGGGAGATCAATAAATGATGCGCAGATTATTTTAGTCAATCACGCTCTTACAGGTAATTCTGAAGTTATCGGAGAAAATGGTTGGTGGAATGAATTGATAGGAGAGAATAAATGTATTGACACAAGAGATTACTGCATATTAGCATTTAATGTTCCAGGAAATGGGCACGACAATACCACTGATAGTTTAATTGAAAATTATAAAGATTTTACAGCACGAGATATCGCTAAAATATTCGCTCTTGCTCTTGAACAATTAAATATTAATCAATTATTTGCTGTTATTGGTGGTTCTGTTGGCGGAGGGATTTCTTGGGAATTGGCTGCACACAAACCAAAATTAATAAAACATTTAATACCCGTTTCTACTGATTGGAAATCAACGGATTGGTTAATTGCAAACTGTCATATTCAAGACGCTATTTTAAATAATTCAAGTCAACCGTTAAAGGATGCAAGAATGCATGCCATGACTTTATATCGAACTCCAGAATCATTTACATCTAAGTTCAAGAGAAGTAAAAAAAATAACTACTTATTTAATACTGAAAGTTGGCTTAATTACCATGGAGAAAAATTAAGCAAACGATTTAATATCAGCGCATATAAAATGATGAATCAAATATTAAGGACGATAGATATTACTGATAATCGCGGTTCCTTTTTAGAAGTCGCATCTAATATTTCATCTCATATTCATATCATAACTATCAATTCTGATTTGTTCTTTAAACCTGAAGAAAACTGGAACACATTTGAAGAGTTAAAAAAAGTCAAAGACAATGTCAGTATTTATGAAATTAATTCTATCCACGGACATGATGGTTTTTTAATTGAATTTGATCAATTATTTAACATCTTGAATCCAATTTTTAAAACTAAAAAATACAAAAGTTAACTATGGAAAATAATTTTGAAACATCAGCCATAAGAATACAATCAGAGAGGACACAATTTTCTGAGCATTCTACTCCACTGTATTTAACCTCTAGTTTCGTATTTGAAGACTCTGAAGAAATGCGTGCATCATTTGCTGAAGAAAAAGACAGAAACTTATACAGTCGGTTTTCTAACCCTAACACTTCAGAGTTTGTCAATAAAATTATTGCAATGGAAGGTGCAGAATCAGGATATGCGTTTGCAACAGGAATGTCTGCTGTTTTCTCAACTTTTGGAGCACTATTAAATGCAGGTGACCATATTGTTTCTTGTAGGTCGGTATTTGGATCAACACACTCTTTATTTACCAAGTTTTTACCAAAATGGAATATAAATACTAGTTATTTTAAGATTAATGAGGTTGATCAAATTGAAAGCCTAATACAGCCAAATACTAAAATTTTATATGCTGAATCCCCTACCAATCCTGCGGTAGATATTCTTGATTTAGAATTGCTAAATAGCATTGCAAAAAAGCATAATTTACTATTAGTTATTGATAACTGTTTCGCCACACCATATTTACAAAATCCAATAAAATTTGGAGCGGATATTGTGATTCATTCTGCTACTAAACTTATTGATGGTCAAGGGCGAGTTTTAGGTGGAGTTGCAGTTGGAAAAGAAGAATTAATCAGAGAAATATATTTATTTTCAAGAAATACCGGACCTGCAATGTCTCCTTTCAATGCTTGGGTGTTATCTAAAAGTTTAGAAACACTTGCCGTGAGAGTTGAAAAACATTGTGAAAACGCATTAAAAGTTGCTGGGTTTTTAGAGAAACATCCTAATGTGAATAAAGTGAAATATCCATTCCTAAAATCACATCCACAATATGAAATTGCTAAAAAACAAATGAAATTAGGAGGTAATGTTGTTGCTTTTGAAATAAAAGGAGGCATTGAAAAAGGAAAACAATTTTTAGACAATATTAAATTATGCTCATTATCTGCAAACCTTGGTGATACTAGAACAATAATAACACATCCAGCATCAACAACACATAATAAATTAAGTACAGAAGATAGACTAGAAACAGGAATTACAGATGGATTGGTGAGAATCTCAGTTGGATTAGAACATATAGATGATATTATTAATGATTTAAAACAAGCGATTGAAAGTTAAGAAAATAGTATATTTGTAATATGCTTTCTAAGAAAACTAAATACGGAATTAAGGCGCTAACTTATTTAGCGAAATTGGAAAATAAAAATCCTATCTCAATAGCTATAATATCAGAAAGCGAGAATATATCAATTAAATTTTTAGAGAGTATTCTATTAACTCTTCGAAAAAATGGCCTTTTAGGATCCAAAAAAGGTAAAGGTGGCGGCTACTACCTTCTTAAAGATCCAAAAGAAATTCAAATGACTACTGTAATGCGAATTTTAGAAGGCCCAATTGCTATGGTTCCATGTGTTAGTTTGAACTTTTATGAGAAATGTACTGACTGTCCAGATGAAACTAAATGCGCTGTACATAACTTAATGCTTCAAGTGAGAGATAACAGTCTTCAAATATTTAGAAACACGACATTATCAGATTTGTCTAATTGCTAAATTCATAAAATTACCTTCTATTTTTTCAATTATTTAATTTTTTTATATAGAATTATTTATATATGTTTGCACACTAGTCTACTAAACCTATAGGGTAATTAGATTTAAAACAATAAACATGGATAAAACTTTAGAAATAAACATCAAAACTGAAAATAATTCAACCAAATCTAAAGAGGAAATTAAGCGAAGTATCTTTAAAACAATAAGTTGGAGAGTCATTGGCACAATAACTACAGTCATGATTTCTTGGTTGATAACAGGAACATTAGCGTTGGCTTTTTCAATTGGAATTGTTGAATTAACATCAAAATTAGTTCTCTACTATTTTCATGAGCGTACTTGGAACAAAATAAAATGGGGGAAATGAATTTAGACACATTAAATATCAAATTAAAAGATAAATCTCCAAAAGAGATTGTTAAATGGGCTTTGAATCATGCGAAAAAACCTATAGTTACAACAAACTTTAGACCATATGAGGTTGCTTTATTACACGCTACATCTCAGGTGGAAAATGAAATAAAGGTCATCTGGTGTGAGAGTTCCTGTTTTACATTATTACTCTATGGGAAAATCATCTAATATTCATCAAATTGCAAAAAGCGTGTTTTAAATAACGACTTATTTAATAGATAAGTATCGCTCATTATCTCTTTATCACAGCAATTTTCCACTTCCTTTTTGGAGTGGATTTTTATTTTTATCTTGCACCTATTAAATATCTAATTTGAAACGAGTACTGATTTCTGTAACCAACGACTTGGCAACCGACCAAAGAGTTCACAAAGTATGTGAAACTTTGCGAGAGTTGGGTTTTGAAATTATACTTATTGGTAGAAAACTACCGAACAGCCTTCCATTGAATAGAAATTATAAAACGGTTCGAATGAATCTCATTTTTAATAAGGGAATTCTATTTTATGCTGAATATAATCTGCGCTTATTTTTAAAATTACTTTTTACCAAAAAAGATGTTTTGCTGGCAAATGATCTAGATACTTTATTACCTAATTTTCTAATTAGCAGATTGCAAAACAAGAAACTAGTCTATGACAGCCATGAACTTTTCACCGAAGTTCCTGAGTTAATAAACAGACCTAAAGTTCAAAAAGTTTGGTTGAAAATTGAGAATGCAATTATTCCAAAACTAACAAACTGTTATACCGTTTGTCAATCTATTGCCGATTATTATAATGACAAATACAATACACGCTTTAAAGTCGTTAAAAACCTTCCTATAAAATCTGAGTTTTCGGAAAAGAAGACAGTGAAAAATGAAGATAAAAAAATTATCTATCAAGGAGCATTAAATTTAGGTCGAGGTATTGAATTGATGATACAATCTATGCAATATCTAGATAATACTCAGTTTATAATTGTTGGAGATGGTGACATTTCAAACAAATTAAAACAACAAGTTGAGGAATTAAAATTGCAAAATAAAGTTCAGTTTTTAGGGAGAAAAAGTCCGGAAGAACTAAAAAAAATTACTTTACAAGCAACTATAGGAATAAGTTTTGAAGAAGATTTAGGGTTAAATTATCGATATGCTTTACCAAATAAAACATTTGATTACATACATGCAGAAATCCCTATTTTAGTATCAGATTTACCTGAAATGAAGCGGATAATCATTGATTATTCAGTAGGTGAAATACTAACAGAAAGGGAACCGAAATTAATTGCCCAACAAATTCAAAAAATATTCAAAAATGACTACCAAGAAGCATTAATTAAAGCGAAAAACGAATTGAATTGGAGTACTGAAAAAGAAAAAATAAAAACTATTTTTCAATCACTTAATTGATTCCGAAACTTCTTCAAGTTATAAAACTTCCAAAAGTTTAACGTTTTTAAAGAGGGTTTTTCGCTCAACAACTTCTTATACAATCTGTTTTTATAATACATAGAAATGACTGTATAATAACTATTCAAAAGTATCGAATTTTCATAGTGTAGCAATCGACTCTTTTTATACAATACATTTTCATACTTAGAATTATTAGACAATAAAATTAAATTTTGAATTGCCTCTTTCTCACCTTTTAAAAATCGTTTTGCAGTTTTTAAACCCAAATGAATTACAGGATTATCAATATGCTTTATTTTAATCTTAGCCTTCTCAAGATCTACTCCGAATATGGTATCCTCGTGACCATACTGCTCTATAGTTTCATCAAAATTTACAGATTCAAATAGTTGCTTTGGAACCAAAAAACTATTGGTCATAAATGAATCATAAGGCTTAGACAACCTTTTAGAAAGAGTCTTACTCTCTACCTCTGTTCCATATTTCCAATGCAATAATAAAGAACTATCTTTTGGTTGATTTTTTTGATAAACATGACCTCCAACTATGACACTTTCTCCATCAATAACTTCAACATAATTTTTGACAAAATTCGCTTGAACTTGAAGATCACAATCAAGAATCAAACAAGAATCATAATTTGATTTTGAAACTAAATAATTTCTAATTTTCGACCTTCCAATATTTATATCTAGTCGTTCATAAATTACATTTGAAAGTGATTGTAGTATTTTATTTTTGTGATCGAAATCTTGTAAAGAATAATCATCAACCAACAAAATTTCAAAATCTATAGTTAAATCAACACATTGAGAATACAAGGCATTCACAAGGTTTTTAACATCGTAATTATAAATTGGTATTAAGATTGATAAAGACATCTATCAATTGGTTTGTTGCACAACTTCAAACAACTCACCACCTTCACACTTTATAGTTCGGTGTGGATATTTTAGTATCAATGCATAATCATGAGTCGCCATCAAAATAGTTTTACCACTTTTATGGATCTCTTCCAGAACTCCCATAACTTCTATAGATGTTCTTGGATCTAAATTTCCTGTCGGTTCATCAGCCAAAATAAGTTCCGGATCATTCAACAAGGCTCTTGCAATTGCAATACGCTGTTGCTCTCCTCCAGAAATTTCAAAAGGCATTTTAAATCCTTTTGTATGCATTCCAACTTTTTCTAAAACTTCTTGAATTTTTGCTTTCATGCTTTCTTTATTGTCCCAGCCAGTCGCTTTCAAAACAAACAATAAATTCTCTTCTATACTTCTATCATTCAACAATTTAAAGTCTTGAAAAACAACACCTAATTTTCTTCTAAGAAACGGAATCTGCTTTTCCTTTAAATTTGTTAAATCGAAATCTACAATTCCTCCTGTTCCCTTTTGAAGAGACAGATCGCCGTATAATGTTTTCATCAAACTGCTTTTTCCACTACCCGTTTTACCAATCAAATAGATAAATTCTCCTTTTTTAATTTCAACGTTCACATCAGATAGCACCAAACTATCTTGTTGAAAAATTGAAGCGTCTTTAAGAAAAAGGATTGGTTCTTGCATGAAAATAAAATAATTTGTAGACAAACTTAAGTATTCTACGTAACCTTTCAAAAAAATTAACGACTTTAATAAAAGTTAACTGAATTGGTTACCTTTGAATCTATCTCAAAACATCAAAAATGAAAAATACTTTTCAATTTCTAATTACAATTTTAACAATCATCTTATTTATTTCTTGTGCAAATGAACCTGAAAAAAGCGACTTAAAAGTTGGTTCATGGCGAGGTGAAATAACCGCTCAAAAAAATCAAATACCCTTTATTTTTGATGTTATAAAATTAGAAAACAAGTATCAACTAAATCTCCATGATGGTGACAACTTGATTGAAATAAAAGAAGTAACTGTAAAAAATGATTCTGTATTTTTTGCACTACATATTTTTGATGCAACTATTAAAGCGAAAATCAATAATAACGCTCTTACTGGAACTTACACAAAGAATTACGCAGAAGATTACATTTTACCTTTTAAAGCAACTTTCGGCAAAAAAAATAGGCTAGAAAGTGCCTCTACGTCTAAAATAATGGATGGAAAATGGACGATAAATCTTCATAAAGAAGATGGAACTTTAAAAAAAACTATTGGCATTTTTAAGACAGAAAATGATATTTTAAAAGGAACCGTTTTAACTAAAACTGGAGACTATCGTTTTCTTGAAGGAAAAATAGAAAACAATAATTTCGAACTATATGCTTTTGACGGGAATCACGTGTTTTATTTTAAAGGAACTATAGAAAATGACACCTTATTAAAAGGTAATTTTTGGTCTGGAAAAACCTTTCATCAAAAATTTAGTGGAAAAAAAGATGCAACTGCTGAACTTCCTGATGCTAATAAATTAACCTTTTTAAAAGAAGGATTTGACAAAATTGAATTCTCATTTCCAAACCTTGAAGGGAATAATGTAAGCCTTGACGCACCAAAATATAAAAACAAAGTTGTGGTGTTACAAATCTTTGGGACTTGGTGTCCAAACTGTATGGATGAAACTAAGTTTTATGCAGATTGGTATGAAAAAAATAAAGATAGAGGCGTTGAAATTATTGGATTGGCCTATGAAAATAAAGATGATTTTGAGTACGCAAAAGCACGTGTTGACAAAATGAGAAAGACGTATAATGTTGGTTATGATTATCTAATTGCTGGAACTTCAAAAAAAGGAAATGCGGCAAAATCATTGCCAATGCTAAATCATGTAATGTCATTCCCAACATCAATAATAATTGACAAAAAAGGGAACGTTAGAAATATTCATACTGGTTTTTCTGGACCTGCAACTGGCGATTATTATTTACATTATATTGAAGAGTTTAATCAACTAATGGATGAACTCTTAAACGAATAATTACTGATTGCTCATAAAATTATTTTCACTCGTATGCAATTTTGATAACAATTATCGTTAATACATTGTAGTTATGTAACAAGTTTACAGTAACTTTATATATTCAAAATTATTGAGGATGAATTTTAAAAAAATTATTTTAATATGCTGTTTTTCAGTAGTATCTACTATTACTTTCTCGCAAAAAACAGTCATTTATACACACGAACTTAAAGATTACAATCACGCAATAGAGTTGTATAAAGACAACTCTTATCTTGCTTCACAGCAGTTATTTAATCAAATAAGAGAAGAGTTTGACAACACAACTGAATTAAGAGCAAATTGCGAGTATTATATTGCTAATTGCGCAATTAGATTGAATCAAAGAGGTGCTGACGATTTGATGTTAGCGTTTGTAAAAAGATTCCCAACAAGCACTAAAAGAAATAATGCTTTTCTTGAAACTGCAGAATATTACTTCAAAGTTAGAAAGTATGCATATGCCTTAAAATGGTATAAAAAAGCGAATGTAAATAACTTATCTCTCAAACAAAAGGAAGAATTTAACTTCAAGAACGGATATTCTTTATTTGCAACAAAAAACTATTCACAATCCAAAGCCTATTTCAAAAGACTCTTAGACTCACAAGAATATGGCTCTCAAGCAAAATATTATTATGGATACATTGCTTATTCTAATGATG
>CAJXUO010000018.1 GCA_913061425.1 uncultured Lutibacter sp. | reverse complement strand
GAGAGGTCTCGTGGGCTCGGAGATGTGTATAAGAGACAGATTCAGTAATAAATAAAATTATTTGTAGTTTCTAATTTTATTGTATTCATTCTTTTTAACGTGTTTGTGTATGATCTCGTTGCGTAGTTTAAGTACTAAATTTAGCAAATAAATTACAGATAGAAAGTCAGGGAGGACTTTCGCAAGTAAACACTAACTAGCAATTAATTATACACGTTGTTGTGTGCTGGCTTTTATTTTATATTTCAGTTTTGGATTTTTTTCATTCCATTTAGAAACTATTAATTCTTGTGTTCTATCCATCGATAAAAAATATCTTAATTCTTTAAGTGCTTTCTTATCTATTTCGTTTTTTCCTTTACTTTCAAATATTTCTCCCTCAAAACTCATTTTACAGGAAACACCTTTCTCTTTATGGTCAAAATGAAAATGAGGTTTATTGTCTATGAAATGGTCATTTCCATAAATATTAAAGGTATACCCAAATTTAGATTTCCATTCTTTTACTTTTTCAAGTCCGAAATATCGAGTTCCTTTCTTATGACTTTCAATAGTCAGACCTTTCTCAAATTGAAATTTAAGCTCATCAAAAGAGCGATTCAAATTGTTATATTCCACAATTTTCTTTTTTCTTAATTTCCTTTTGTGGAATATCACAAACAATATTATAAGCAGAATAAATAAAATGTAAATAGATGTTTTCAAGAAGATACTAGCTTAAGTTATATTAAATTTTTTATTGAGGTGATGTTAATTGTCCTTGATTAAATTTGTCATTAAACGTCTTAATTTTTCCATTGATTTCTACTTTAGAGAAGTCAAAGTTGTCCAATTGACTTTTGGATACTAATACATTACCACCAACTCTTTTAAGTGATGATACGTTATGACATGTGGTCTTTCTTAAATTTAAATTACCTCCAACCTCTTCTAAAGACTCTAAAGACGCATGTGTATTTTTTAAATTTAAATCACCGTAAACTATTTTTAATGGTTTGATAGATTCTAAATTTTCTTGATAAACATGATTAGAAAACCACAAATCTCCACCAACTTCGGTTAAATTCCCAAAGTCATTCATTTTACCATCAATACCTATAGTTCCGTTTATTTTTTCTATTTGTCCAAATGTTTTAATGAAATTTTCTTGTAAAAACCCATGATGACTATGATACTTTTCTCTGACAATTATATCTCCATTAATAATTTTCGTTGCGAGTATTAAAAAATAATTCCTAATTCCTCTCTCAATCTGTAATAAAAATGGATTTTGGTTTAATTCTGGTAGTTCGAAGAGCGTTCTAAATTCATCCACAACATAACCTGTGGTATCTTTTAGCCAATTAATAGCAATTTCTTCTTGAGTTTTTTTATCTAGTTTGAATTTATTCGGAAAATCGGGTGCTTTTACGTTGGGATCATTATGAGTAGAAATAATTAATTCCCCTTTGTTTATGATTTTATCTGTAGTTTCATCAGATTCAATGTTCAGTCTATTTAAAATGTCATCTTCCTCAATTCTAATTGAGAAGCTAGCTATCTTTTTAAATGGAATCCCTTTCTGGTCAATGTAATTGTAAATTTTGGACATTCCGATTATTTTTTTTCAGCTTGCACACAACTGGTTATAAAAGCACTAAAGTACTCTTTTATGGGTTTATATTTCGGGATAAAAGGATGTTTATTCCTCTGTTTATCAGTTCATAAAAAAATCCGCCTAAAAGACGGATTTTTAAATATTATATATATTGAAACTTACTGATTTAGCATTACTGGCATTACCAACATTGTGATTTCTTCACCTTCTTCATTTCCATCAATGGGTGTCATAATTCCTGCTCTGTTTGGCAATGACATTTCAATTAATATTTCATTAGAATCCAAATTGCTTACCATTTCTGTTAAAAAACGAGAGTTAAATCCAATTTGCATATCATCACCTTGATACTCACAGTTTAAACGTTCATCTGCTTTGTTAGAGTAGTCAATATCTTCTGCAGATATGTTTAACTCTGTTCCAGCCATTTTTAAACGAATTTGATGTGTAGTTTTACTTGAGAATATAGAAACTCTTTTTGCAGAGTTTAAGAATGTTGCGCGATCTACCGTTAATTTATTTGGATTTTCCTTTGGAATTACGGCATCGTAATTTGGATATTTTCCATCAATTAAACGACATTCTAAAACGGTACTGTCAAAAATAAACTTCGCATTAGAATCATTATATTCAATTGTTACATCTGTTCCAGCACCTCCTAAAATTCCTTTTAATAAGTTCAAAGGTTTCTTTGGCATAATGAATTCTGCTACTGCATCTGCAGTTACATCAGTACGTGTATACTTTACTAACTTGTGAGCATCAGTTGCTACAAACGTTAAATTTTCTGGACTAAATTGGAAGAAAACACCACTCATTACTGGACGTAAATCATCGTTTCCTGCTGCAAAAATAGTCTTCGAAATTGCTGTTGCTAAAATATCACCATTAATCACTGTTGTACTAGGTGCATTTAATGCCGCAGTTTTAGGAAATTCTTCTCCATTAAAATACGCCATATCATACTTCCCTTGACTAGAACTGATTTCAATGGTACTGTTGTCTTCAGTTTTAAAAGTCAACGGTTGATTAGGAAATGTTTTTAAAGTATCTAATAACAAACGTGCAGAAACTGCAATTGAACCTTGTGAATCAGACTCAACTTCTATTGAAGAACTCATTGTTGTTTCTAAATCAGATGCTGTTATCTTTAATTCATTGGTGTCTAATTCAAATAAGAAATTATCTAAAATAGGTAATGTATTATTGCTATTAATTACACCTCCAAGAACCTGTAATTGCTTTAAAAGTTGTGAACTTGATACTATAAATTTCATCTGTTTTCTATTTTAATAAGAAAACAAAGATATTCTAAAAATACGTAAAACTAAAAAGAACTTATAAACAAATTCAATCTAATTATTGTGCTATTATACTAAAGTTAAATATGGGTGAATTGACAGATAAAATATTGATTTTCAATAAGTAATTACCAGATTCAATAAAGTTTGAATTGCTATTTGTTTGAACTTCGTAGTATTGATTGTTAATATTAAAGGATATATACGGTGAATCTGAAATATAATGATATTTAAGGCTTGGATTTAGAGTGCTTTGAGCACTAAGTTTATTAGTATAAAAAGAAGAACTATTGTCAAAATACAATTCGAAATTTTCTAATTCATAAATACTTGTATTTTCTATGGTCAAAAAAGTATCATAATCTGGTTCTGGCTCTTCAATTAAATTGTCTATTGAATTCTCAATAATCTGTTCACAACTATATAAAGAAAGGATTGTGAGGATAAGTAGTAATTTTCTCATTTGTTTATAGATTAATTTTAGTTTAGCATGACGTTTTTTTACTCGTCAAGAATTGAGCCAAAAAGAAATCACAAATTATTGTTAAGATTTATTGATATATAATTCAATAGAGATTAATTTTTTTTAGATTTGTTTGAACTTTGCCATTATACTTTATGAAATATCCAGTACGATATCTTGAAACTCAAGAAAATGATATAATACGTGACCGTTAAAAGTTAATAAATATACATACATGAAACGAATTTTACTGTTCAGTTTACTCTTTTTAACAATTTTTATACACGCACAAGCACCTCAAAAATCGAATTCTTCAGAGATATACGAATCAATTAAAAAATTAAATTTTTTAGGGTCAGCACTTTATATTGCTGCACATCCTGATGATGAAAATACACGCTTGATTTCTTATTTGGCAAATGATGTGAAAGCAAGAACAGGATACCTTTCTCTAACTCGTGGTGATGGTGGACAAAACTTAGTTGGTGCAGAAATTAGAGAATTATTAGGAGTTATAAGAACTCAGGAATTATTGGCAGCAAGGAGAACGGATGGAGGTGAACAGTTTTTCACAAGAGCAAATGACTTTGGGTATTCTAAACATCCAGATGAAACGTTAGAAATATGGAATAAAAAAGAAGTCTTGGCTGACGTTGTTTGGGCAATACGTAATTTTAAACCAGACGTTATTGTAAATCGCTTTAGTCATAAGCCAGAAACTTTTGGTAAAACACATGGGCATCATACTTCTTCGGCTGTTTTAAGCGAATTAGCATTTGATTTAGCAGGAGATAAGACACAATATCCAGAGCAATTAAAACTTGTTGACATATGGCAGCCTCAAAGAGAATTCTTTAATACTTCTTGGTGGTTTTATGGAAGTCAAGAAAATTTTGATAAAGCAGACAAATCAACTATGATGGAAGTGGAAACGGGTGCATATTATCCTACTGCTGGATTGTCTAATACCGAAATAGCAAGTTTAAGTAGAAGTATGCACAAGAGCCAAGGTTTTGGTAGTACTGGTGCTAGAGGAGAAAGTACGGAATATCTTGAATTAGTGAAAGGAGATATGCCAAAAGACAAGATAAATATTTTTGATGGAATAAATACGACTTGGACACGTGTAAAAGGCGGAAAAGAGATTGGAGAAATATTATCTAAAGTAGAAAATGATTTTGATTTCAAAAACCCTTCAGCTAGTATTTCTGATCTGTTAAAGGCTTATAAACTCATTCAGCAACTAGAGAATGAACATTGGAAAAATCAGAAAACAAAAGAAATAACAGCAATTATTGAGGCTTGCGCAGGATTATATTTAGAAGCTGTTGCAACAGAATCTTCAGCAACTAAAGGAAGTGAAATTACTGTAAAAATTGAAGCAATAAATAGAAGTGATGTTTCGATGCATTTGACTGGACTTATTGTTAATCCAATAGCTGCATGGGTTTATAAAGAAAAGAGTCACGGTTTGTTATTGAAAAATAAAAAATTAGAAATTGAAGATGTAAAAGGAATTATTCCTGATACTTTAAGTTACACAACTCCTTATTGGTTGAAAGAAAAGGGAACAGTTGGGATGTATAAGGTTGATGATAGGCAAATGATTGGAAAACCAGAAACTGATAGAGGTCTTAAAGCAGGTTTTGTTTTGTTTATTGATGAAACTGAAATTACTATTATTAAAGATGTAGTTTATAAAAAGAACGACCCTGTAAAAGGAGAAGTGTATCAACCTTTTGAAATTTTACCTGAAGTGACTGTTGGTGTTTCAGACAAGGTTTATATTTTTTCTGACACCAATTCAAAAAATGTTATAGTAAAAGTGAGGTCTGGAAAACCAAATATTGACGGAACAGTTAAATTATCAATTCCAAATGGATGGACAGTAAGCCCAGAAAAATTTGATGTAAAAATTGAGCAAAAAGGAGCACAGCAATCTTTTACTTTTAAGGTAACTCCAACAAAAAATCAAAGCGAAGGAACTTTTTCTCCTATTGTTGAAATAGATGGGAATGAATACACAGATGAATTGATACAAATTGATTATGATCATATTCCTTATCAATCTGTATTGATGCCATCAAAAAGTAAAACTGTCAAATTAGACATAAAAAAAGAAGGTCAATTGATTGGGTATATTCAAGGTGCAGGAGATGAGATTCCTGAAAGTCTTCGTCAAGTAGGATACACAGTTGTTGAATTAAATAAGGATGATATATCATTTGAAAAATTAAAAAACTTTGATGCAGTTATTTTGGGTATTCGTGCCTATAACACAAATGAAAGCGCAAAATATTACCAAGAAGATTTGCATAAATATGTAAAAAGTGGAGGAACAATGATGGTTCAATACAATACGAGTCACCGTTTAAAAGTTGATAAAGTTTCACCATTACATATAAAACTTTCAAGAGATAGAGTTACGGATGAGTTTTCGGAAGTTAGAATTTTAGCACCTTCACATGAGGTGATGAACTTTCCAAATCAAATTACAACTAAAGATTTTGATGGTTGGGTTCAGGAGCGAGGATTGTACTTTCCAAATGAATGGAGTTCTGAATTTACTCCAATTTTATCTATGAATGATAAAGGAGAAACAGCCAAAAACGGAAGTTTGTTGGTTGCGAAATATGGTGAAGGTCACTTTATTTATACAGGATTAAGTTTCTTTAGAGAACTTCCAGCAGGAGTTCCTGGAGCGTATAAATTGTTTGCTAATTTATTATCTGTAGGGAAGAATGAGCCAAATCAAAAAATTAAGAACTAATGAATCAACAAAAATATATTTGGAAGAAAGAGTATACATGGGTTTTGGTGGCTAATGTAATTTACATTTTAGCATTTTATTTAATCACAAACTATTTTACTGTTTAATCTATGGAAATTCAAAGTAAATTACATGCTGTTGATTGGATTATATTAACTGTGACACTATTGTTTATAGTTGGTTACGGAACGTATGTTACAAGAAAGAATGCGAATGTACAAGACTATATAAAGGGAGGAAGTGATAGTAAATGGTGGACAATTGGTTTGTCTGTCATGGCAACTCAAGCGAGTGCAATTACATTTTTATCTACTCCAGGACAAGCATTTCATAGCGGAATGGGATTTGTACAATTCTATCTCGGTTTACCTATCGCAATGGTTATCATCTGTATAGTTTTTATACCTATTTATCATAAATTAAAGGTCTATACTGCATATGAGTTTTTAGAAGGAAGATTCGATTTAAAAACCAGAAGTTTAGCCGCAATTTTATTTTTAATCCAACGTGGATTGGCGGCAGGAATTACAATTTTTGCTCCAGCAATTATTTTGTCGGCTGTTTTAGGTTGGGACTTATTAACGCTGAATATCATTATTGGTTTTTTAGTTATTATTTATACGGTTTCTGGTGGAACAAAGGCTGTAAACGTAACTCAAAAACAACAAATGATTATCATTTTTATAGGAATGTTGATTGCATTTTTTATGATAATGAGTCAATTACCTGCGGATATTACTTTTTCAAAAGCATTAGAGATTGCTGGAGCAAGTGATAAAATGCAAATCATAGATTTTTCTTTTGATTTAAATAATAGATTTACTGTTTGGACTGGTGTTTTAGGAGGTACATTTTTAATGCTTTCTTATTTTGGAACTGATCAAAGTCAAGTGCAACGTTATTTGTCTGGTAAATCGGTTAGAGAAAGTCAGTTAGGCTTAATTTTTAACGGATTGTTAAAAGTTCCAATGCAATTTTTTATTCTGTTAATTGGAGTAATGGTATTTGTGTTTTATCAATTTAATCCATCGCCATTAAACTTTAATCCTACTGCAAAAGATGCAATAGCAAACTCTGAATATGTTGCTGAATATAAGTTGTTACAAGATGAGCATATTGAAATAGAGAATGCTAAAAAAATACTTTTTACTGATGGTTTTCAGAAAGAAGAAAAGGCTCAAATCTTATCTTTAAATGAAAGAGATCTTGAGTTGAAAGAGCTAGCACGAGAAATTATTAAAAAAGTGGATGATAGTTCTATTGAAAAAATAGAATCTAATGATAAAGATTATGTATTTATCCATTTCATTTTAAATAATTTACCGAGAGGTTTAATTGGTTTGTTATTAGCAGTTATTTTATCTGCAGCAATGTCATCTACAGCATCTGAATTAAACGCATTGGCAAGTACTACAGCCATTGATTTATATAAGCGTAATGTAAGAGAGGAAAAGAGTGAGTTGCATTATGTAAAAGCCTCTAAGTGGTTTACGCTTGGTTGGGGTATTCTCGCCATATTAGTCGCTAGTGTGGCGAATCTGTTTGATAATTTGATTAATTTAGTTAATACTATTGGTTCTATTTTCTATGGTAATGTTTTAGGTATTTTCTTATTGGCATTTTTCGTGAAATTTGTAAAAGGAAATGCTGTTTTTGTTGCAGCGTTAATTACTCAAGTAATAATAATTTTAACGTATTATTTTGCAGTTTTCGTGCTTGAACAAGCAGGAGAAGAACCTTATATAAGTTATCTTTGGTTGAATCTTATAGGTTGTGTTATTGTGATGAGTATCGCAATGTTTTTGCAATTGTTTATGAAAGACACTAAAAATGAAAATTAACACAAGAGAAGCAAACTTAAACGATTTAGCTGTTTTATTAGAATTTGAACAAGGCGTTATCAACTTTGAACGCCCTTTTGATCCTACTTTAAAAGAAGGGAAAATTAGTTATTATGATATTGAAGCAATGATTACAGCGGATGCTGTTTTTGTTGTAGTTGCAGTAAGTGATGATGTGGTTATTGGTTCTGGTTATGCACAAATTGAAAATGGAAAACCTTATTTGAAACATAAGGCATATGCATATTTGGGATTTATGTTTGTTGAGGAGAATAGTAGAGGTAAAGGCGTTAATAAATTGATAATTGATGCTTTAAATCAATGGATTTCTGCACGTGGAATAGATGAAGTAAGGTTAGATGTGTATGTTGATAATCCAGGAGCAATAAGAGCGTATGAAAAAGCTGGATTTAAAGGTCATCTTTTGAATATGCGAATGAGCCTGGGTAAAAAATAAAAAGTCCGCAAAAAATTGCGGACTTTTTATGTAAAATATTACAACGAAATCTATTGAATTCGCATCGTAAATGTTTTATCACTCCAAGAAAATAAAATTCCTTTATCAGTTACTTTGTATAACAATTCCTCTTGAGGCGTTTCATTATTTTGAACTTTGGTTTCAATTCTTAGTGCATCTCTAGATTCACTATACGAGTATGCTCCCCAACCATCAGATTTTTTATTGAATATCAAAACCCAACCTTTATTTGTGTTTGGAATAATAAAAAAACCATATTTTCCAGCACTCAAGTCTTTACCGTTGACTTTTACATCTTTGTCAAACTGTATGGTTGTGTTCTTATTTGCGCCTGCACGCCAAATCACACCATAAGGTACTAAGTCTCCATAAATCACTCTTGAATTAACTCTTGGCGAGCCATATTCAACAGAAATCGTTGTTCCGTTAATTGTTCCTTGTGTTTTTTCTTGCGGACTTTTTTGTCCGTAACAAATAAAACTAATAAGTGTAAATAGTAATAGAATTTTAGTTTTCATGTGGGTTGAATTTAAAAATTAATTATATTATTTCATCCATTTTGCAATAGACTCTTCGTTCATTTTTACATAATCAGCATTTCCTTCTTTAGTTGCTAATTCTAATGATCTTTTTGCCGCTTCAATAGCTTCTTTTTTATTCCCTAATTTTGCGTAAATTAGTGATTGTAATCTAATATGCCAAAAAGCAGGTTCTTTTCTTAATGCTACAGCAGTATCAATCCATCCTCTTGCTTTATTTAAATCTTTACCAGAATCAAAATAGTATTTAGCAGCACCAAAATAATCATTTACTGATGGTCCAGCCATAATCTTATCGATACTAGCACTTGCAACTTCGTCAGTAGGAACTGAAAAAGGCACAGAAATGTATGTCTTTTCCCACATCATTTCTAATGTTGCGCTATCACTTTGTAAATTGTTGATATCTATTGTAAACGACTCTACGTTAAATGGTACTTCATATACTTTTGCTGATGCTTGAGCAGCAACTTTACTTGGGTCCCATTTTTGAGGTGTTCCCCAATTATCACTATCAGTATAGAATAGTACATCCCAAGATTCTTTATTAGGAACAGTATAGATTGCATATGTACCAGCATTTAAAGTTGTCTCACCAACAGTTACATTGTTACCGAAAGTGATTTTTGCATTTGCATTTGCACCTGTTCTCCAAGTTTTACCAAAAGGAACTAAATCTCCAAAAATGGTTCTTCCTTTAACTCCAGGACGAGAGTATTCAATTGTAACATCAGTTAAACCAACCTTTTGTTCAATTTTTGCAAACGGACTTGGTTGTGGTGTCTGTACTTGAGCGTTTATTGTATAATTGAATCCTACTAATAGTACTAGAGCAATTAATTTTTTAATCATCATATTTTGTTTTAAGTGAAGAAACAAATATAATGATTTTTGTTATTGATAAATGTTAAAGTTATGTTTAAGTATACTTCCTTTTCTGAACATAATTAAATACAAAACCAAAAACAGCTAACAGAAATATAGGTAGTAAAGTATTTAAAATTTGATAAAAAATGCGTTCACTATATGCTTTTTCTCTATCCAACATTTTTAGATTGATAGTTTTCGAACGGATATCTAGCAAGCCAGAATCATCTAGTAAATAGTTCACAGCGTTTAATAAAAATTCTTTGTTACCAAACTGTTGTCCTGTCCATTTATCTATTCCTAATTTCTCCGGAGTACCTCTAGTAACTTGGTTCGCAATAATGTCACCATCCGCAATAACAATCATCTTATTTCCTAAAGATTTGTTTTTGTTATTTATAACTTTAAAAGGCTTAATCCTATTCTCATATGCAGATTTAAAATCACCTTCTAATAAAACTCCTAAAGGAATATTTTTTTTATTAAATTCTTCTTTTTTAACTTGTTGACCTGTCTCTTATACACATCTGACGCTGCCGACGAATA
>CAJXUO010000017.1 GCA_913061425.1 uncultured Lutibacter sp. | reverse complement strand
CATCGAGTCTAATAAAATCGCCAACTCTAAATGGTTTGAAAATAACAATAAATACTCCAGCAATTAAATTTGATATTGCTGCTTGTGCTGCGAAACCAAGAATTGCAGCTAGAATTCCAGCACCAGAAAAAATAAGTGTTGCTTTTGCTCTAAAAACAGGAACTGTAAAAATAATCACTAAAATTGCAAGAATTCCAGCAAAAAACTTCACTGAATTCATCAAGAATTTAAGACTTGTAGTACTATAATCTCTTTTCCTTTTTTGATTTCTACGCTTAATTGAGCGTGTAATAAAAAATCGAATTATTCTTGAAATAATCCAAGCAACAAAAAGGACTATACATATATATAGAAGGATATTCCAAAAAACATCTAGTTTTAAAAATGTGTTTATATGATCTTTCATTCGTTTAATGCAAGTTTAAAAACTTCAGTTGCATGAATTGTTGTTGTATCAAAAGTAGGAACATTTACATCATCTTGCAATATTAATAGAGGAATTTCTGTACAGCCTAATATGATCCCTTCTGCTCCAGTATCAATTAACTTTTGAATTATCTTTAAATAAGATTGTTTCGAATCTGGATTTAAAACACCTTTAGAAAGTTCGTCATAGATGACATCATGAATAATTTGCCTATCATTTTCATTTGGTATTATAGTTTCTATACCATGGCTTTTTAGCACATCAATAAAAAAGGAATTCTCCATGGTGTATTTTGTGCCTAATAATGCAACGGTACTCAATTTTTTATGGACAATCTGCTTTGCTGTTGCTTCAGCAATATGAATCACAGGAATCGATACGGATTCTCTAACAGCATCAATTGTTAAATGCATTGTGTTAGCACAAATCAAAATATAATTGGCTCCTGCTTTTTCTAAACTGATGGCTGCATCAGCCATTATACCATTTAAAACATCCCAACGATCTAATTTTTGAAGTTTTACAATCTCTTCAAAATCAACTGAATTAAGTATCAACTTACAAGAATGAGAATCACCAAATTGCTTTGAGGATAATTCATTTAAAATTCTGTAATACAGAATCGTTGATTCTGGAGTCATTCCTCCAATTAATCCAATTGTTTTCATCTATTAAAAGAGCGTTATTTGATCAGGATCGTCATCGTCAACTTTATTTTTTTTGGGCTTAATGATTGGTATTATTTTATTTTCATCAATTATTGGAATACTTTTTTCTGTGACTCTCTCCTCTTTGATTCTTTCTTCTTTGACTATTTGAGGCACTTCTAACTCCAACTCTTCAATATTATTTTCAATAACTTCTTCTAAAATAACTTCAACTTGTTCAATTTCTGGAGCATCGTAAGGTAATGACTCTAAATGATTTACTTGCTTTATTTTTTCAGCACTCAACAGGTTTCCAAGTGATTTAATCCCTTTAATAGAAATAAACTCTTCTAAATTTACTTCTAAATTTTCAACATCTCTTTTTGAAAAAACAACTTCACCCATTGGCCTGAAATCTGTAGAAATAAATTCTAATTGAGACTTTGAATGTTCAGAAATAAATAATTCTTCTTTATTCGGATTGTCTATCATAAAACGTTTTAAATAATAACGTTCTTTTTCTCCTTCAAAGTAAATAGCAGAAATTGGTTTGTTTGGAATCCATTTCTCAAGAATTATCATATCATCATCAAAATGTGTTGACAAATCTGGAGTAATAGTCTTTACAATCCCTTTTTGGTTGATAATTAGCAATCTATCTTCAGGAGTAAATTCACCTAACAATTCTCCTCTATCATCAACATTTAAACGCTGTACAGTATCATCAAACCAAATTTTTCGTGGTTTTAAAGTAGATATTCCACCTTCTTTAAACTCTATTTTCTTTACGGCATATTTAGTAACTCTATTTCCTTTTGAACTACGTCCTTTAATCAATAGTTCAGAGAAATCTATATCCCATTTCAATTTTTTAATGCTTCCTACAGCACGTAAATATATGGTTACCGTTTCTGCTTCACCATTAGGATTGGCTGTGAAATAATGAACGCTAGAATCTTTATTTCCTGCAGTTAAATCATATTCTTTATCACGTGTAATTGACGTTACGTTAAAACGTTTCATTAATGATGGTCCTCTTGCTCCATCTTGATAGATCATATTATAAACTGTTCGCTTATCGTTCTTTTTGAATATTGCAATATGAATTATATCTTTTCCAACAAACGTTTTAGAATCAACTTTTGTAATTAACATTTTACCATCTTTTCTAAAGACAATAACATCATCAATATCAGAACAATCAGCAATGTATTCATCTTTACGCAACGACGTTCCAACAAAACCTTCTTCTTTGTTTACATACAGTTTTGTATTTCTGATAATTACTTTACTCGCAACAATATCATCGAATGCTTTTAATTCAGTTTTACGCTCACGACCTTTTCCGTATTTAGTTTTAAGGTTCTTGAAGTAATCAATAGCGTACTCAATTAAATTATTTAGATGGTTTTTGACAACTGCAATTTTATCTTCAAGAGATTCTATATGCTGCTTTGCCTTATCAATATCAAATTTAGAAATCTTTTTAATTCTAATTTCTGTAAGTCTAACAATATCTTCTTCTGTAACTGCGCGTTTTAAATCTGTAGTAAATGGTTTTAATCCTTCATCAATTGCTATGATTACACCATCCCAAGTTTCTACTTCTTCAATATCACGATAAATTCTATTTTCAATAAATATACGTTCTAGCGAAGCAAAATGCCATTGCTCTTCTAATTCATCAAGTTGTATTTCAAGTTCTTGCTTTAGTAAATCTACTGTATGATGCGTAGAATGTTTTAGCATTTCTGTAACACCAATAAATATTGGTTTATTATCTTCTATAATACATCCTAAAGGTGAAATTGAACTCTCACAATTTGTAAAAGCATATAAAGCATCTATACTTTTATCTGGAGATACATTACTTGGCAATTGTATTAATATTTCTACATTTGCTGCCGTATTATCTTCAATCTTTTTAATTTTAATTTTCCCTTTTTCATTGGCTTTCAAGACAGAATCAATCAACGAACTAGTTGTGGTTCCAAAAGGAATTTCAGTAATTACTAATGTCTTTTTATCTAGCTGAGAAATTTTTGCTCTCACACGAACTTTTCCTCCTCGTAAACCATCTTTATAATTAGAGACATCAGCAATCCCTCCATTTAAAAAATCAGGAACTAAGGTGAAACTACGACCTTTTAAGATCTTAATAGAAGCATCTATCAGTTCAATAAAATTGTGTGGTAATACTTTAGTTGATAATCCAACTGCAATACCTTCTGCACCTTGCGCAAGTAATAATGGGAATTTTACTGGTAAATCTACAGGTTCTTTTCTACGACCATCATATGATTGTTTCCATTTAGTTGTCTTAGGATTAAAAACAACTTCTAAAGCAAATTTAGATAAACGCGCTTCAATATATCTTGATGCTGCTGCTCTGTCTCCTGTAAGTGTATTTCCCCAGTTTCCCTGCATATCTATTAGCAGTTCTTTTTGACCCAGTTGCACCATAGCATCCGCAATACTAGCATCACCGTGAGGGTGATATTGCATTGTATGACCAACAATGTTTGCTACTTTATTATAACGGCCATCGTCCAAATCTTTCATAGAATGCATAATTCTACGTTGTACTGGTTTAAAACCATCATCAATCGCAGGAACAGCACGTTCTAAGATTACATAAGATGCGTAATCTAAAAACCACTCTTTAAACATTCCTGTGACACGAGTAATCGTCTCTTGAGGAGTATCTCCTTGGTTTGTTATATCGTTATTTAATTCTTGGTCGTTAGTATCTTCTTGCATTATAAATCTTCAACTAAATCTAATTCAACTTTAAGGTTTTCTATGATAAATTTTTGTCTGTCTGGAGTATTTTTCCCCATATAGAACTCCAATAATTTATCAATAGTCATTTCTTTATCAAGCATTACAGGGTCTAAGCGAATATCTTTTCCAATAAAATGAACAAATTCATTTGGACTAATTTCACCTAAACCTTTAAATCGAGTGATTTCAGGTTTCCCTCTTAATTTTTTAATAGCATTTCTTCGTTCTTGTTCAGAATAGCAATAAAAAGTATCTTTCTTATCTCGTACTCTAAAAAGGGGTGTTTCCAGAATATATAAATGGCCTTTTTTAATCAGTTCTGGAAAAAACTGTAAGAAAAAGGTAATCAATAGCAATCGAATGTGCATACCATCTACATCGGCATCGGTAGCAATTACAATATTATTATAACGAAGGTTTTCAACACCATCTTCAATGTTTAAAGCAGATTGCAATAAATTAAACTCCTCATTTTCATACACAATTTTCTTGCTCAGTCCGTAAGAATTTAAAGGCTTCCCTTTTAAACTAAATACGGCTTGTGTATTTACATTTCTAGATTTTGTAATCGATCCACTTGCTGAATCTCCCTCTGTAATAAATAAAGAGGTATCTAATCTATTTTCTTTTTTCATGTCGCCAAGATGCACACGACAGTCTCTTAATTTTTTATTGTGAAGACTTGCTTTCTTTGCTCTATCCTTGGCTAGTTTTCTAATTCCAGAAAGTTCTTTACGCTCTTTTTCTGCTTGAATTATTTTACGCTGAATACTCTCCGCAGTATTAGGGTTTCTGTGCAAATAATTATCAAGTTTTGTTTTTAAGAAATCGCTAATAAAAGTTCTAACGGTTGGTAAATTACCTCCCATTTCTGTAGAACCCAATTTTGTTTTTGTTTGACTTTCAAAAATCGGCTCCATTACTTTAATACTCACAGCAGAAACAATAGATTTTCTAATATCAGAAGCTTCATAGTTTTTACCAAAAAAGTCTCGTATCGTTTTAACAATACCTTCTCTAAAAGCATTTTGATGTGTTCCTCCTTGCGTTGTATGCTGACCGTTTACAAACGAATGATACTCTTCGCTATATTGAGCCTTACTATAGGTTATAGCGACTTCAATGTCTTCATCCATTAAATGGATTATTGGAAACATTTTTGATTCATCAGCAATGTTTTCGTCCAACAAATCTTTCAATCCGTTTTCTGAAAAATATTTTTCACCATTAAAAATAATTGTCAATCCAATGTTTAGATAGACATAATTTTTTATCATTTTAATGATATATTCACTTCGGAATTTATACTTCTGGAAAATCTCAGAATCTGGTGTAAAAGTAACCTTTGTTCCTTTTCTAAGTGAAGAGGCTTCAATATCAGATTTAGTGATAAGCACTCCTTTTTCAAATTCAGCGAATGTTGTTTTATCATCTCTAACTGACTGAACCTTAAATGATGAAGATAACGCATTTACTGCTTTAGTACCTACTCCGTTTAAACCAACCGATTTTTTAAATGCTTTAGAGTCATACTTTCCTCCAGTATTCATCTTTGAAACTACATCCACTACTTTTCCAAGTGGAATACCACGACCAAAATCACGAATAGTTACAGCAGTTTCTTTAACAGCTATTTCAATAGTCTTTCCTGCTCCCATCACATACTCATCAATAGAGTTATCAAGAACTTCTTTAATCAAAATATAAATACCGTCATCTGGAGAAGAACCGTCTCCTAATTTTCCAATATACATTCCAGGACGCATACGAATATGTTCCTTCCAATCGAGTGAGCGTATATTATCTTCGGTATATTTAGTTTGTTCAGACATTAATAAAATGAATTTGTATTGGGCGAACGCTAAAATACTATTTAGACAGAAAAAACAAAATAGTCTTGCTGAATAGTTATCAACAAATAATCAAGTAGTTTTATAAAAAATTACACATTAAATCTAAAATTGATCATATCTCCATCTTGAACGACATATTCTTTTCCTTCAACACCTAGTTTTCCTGCATCACGAACTTTTGCTTCTGTACCATATAAAACATAGTCTTCATATTTAATAACTTCAGCACGAATAAAGCCTTTTTCAAAATCTGTATGAATCACTCCTGCAGCTTGTGGAGCAGTATCTCCTATATTTATAGTCCAAGCTCTAACCTCTTTAATACCTGCAGTAAAGTAGGTTTGTAGGTTTAATAATCTGTATGCAGCACGAATTAATTTTGATGCTCCAGGTTCTTTCAATCCTAAATCTTCTAAGAACATTTGACGTTCTTCATATTCTTCTAATTCAGTAATATCAGCTTCTGTTGCAACTGCTAAAATAATAATCTCTGCATTTTCATCTTTTACAGCCTCTTTTACAGCGTCAACATATGCATTTCCAGAAACAGCAGATGCGTCATCAACATTACAAACATAAAGTATTGGTTTGTCTGTTAATAATTGTAACGGTTTTAAGTATTCTCTTTCATCATCTGATAATTCAATTGAACGAACAGAATTAAAACCTTCTAAACCATTTACAACTTTAGTTAAAGTATCAAATTCTTTTGTTGCTTCTTTATCACCAGTTCTTGAAGCTTTTTTAACTTTCTCAAGTCGTTTTTCAATTGCTTCTAAATCTTTCAATTGCAATTCTACATCAATTGTCCCTTTATCTCTTACAGGATCAATTCCTTCATCTACATGTATAATATTATCATCATCAAAACAACGCAGCACATGAATAATAGCATCCGTTTCACGAATATTCGCTAAAAACTTATTACCAAGACCTTCACCTTTACTTGCTCCTTTTACTAAACCCGCAATATCAACAATCTCAACTGTTGCAGGCATTACACGTTCAGGATTTACCAGTTTTTCTAATTTCTGTAATCTTGAATCTGGAACATTTACAACTCCAATATTTGGTTCGATTGTACAAAAAGGAAAGTTTGCACTTTGTGCTTTTGCATTTGATAAACAATTAAATAAAGTTGATTTTCCAACATTTGGCAATCCTACAATTCCTGCTTTCATTATAATACATTTTTAAGTGGTGCAAATATAGTGTATCGTTTTAAATTTAATTCTATATTTAGAATGGAAAATTTTATTAGAAATAAATGAAGAAAATTGTTGTTTTAACTAGTGCAGGAATAAGTGCTGAATCTGGAATAAAACGTTTAGAGTTGCTGATGGCCTTTGGGAAGGTTATATTCAATTTTTTTTCATTATATTGTGCATATTTTAATATATGGATTAAACTAAAATTATAACTCATTCTTTATATCCATATATACTAACTTTAACTAATTCAAATATACAAACCCATGAAAAAATTCACTTAAGTTACGTTTGCTCAACTAAATGTTTCAGGTACAGTTTCTGATTCCGATGGATCACTATTACCTGGAGCAAATGTTCATGAAAAAGGAACATCAAATGGTGTAACTACAGACTTTGATGGAAATTATTCATTAACAGTGCAAGATGATGCTACTTTAATAATCAGTTTTATTGGTTATCAAACTTCAGAAGTATTGGTTGATGGTCAATCATCAGTTAATATTTTATTAATTGCAGGAGAGCAGTTAGATGAAATTATTTTAGTAGGCTCACGTAGTCCAAGAAGAACTGCTGTTGACACTCCAGTTCCTGTTGACATTATAGATGTTGCTGAACTTGCATCAACTACAGGAAAAGTTGAAGTAAATGATATTCTTCAATATGCTGCGCCTTCATTTAATGCGAGCAAGCAATCCGGTTCTGATGGTGCAGATCATATAGTCCCTGCTTCATTGAGAGGTTTAGGGCCAGATCAAACACTTGTTTTAATTAACGGAAAAAGAAGACACCAATCTTCTTTAGTAAATATTTTTGGAACAAGAGGTCGTGGAAATTCAGGAACAGATTTAAATGCGATCCCAACATCAGCAATTAAAAGGATTGAAGTATTGCGTGATGGAGCATCTGCACAATATGGTTCTGATGCCATTGCAGGAGTAATTAATATTGTTCTTAAAGACGATACAGGAGGATTTACTGGAGGTGTAACTTATGGAGCATACAGCACTGCTGTAGGTGAAAATTACGACGCTGAAGTAGGCGGATGGGATGAACTATCGAATATTGAAGGAAAAGACAGATTAGATGGAAAAGATAAAAGCTTTGATGGTGAAACAATTAAAATTGATGCCAATTACGGAGTGAAATTAGGTGAAAATGGTGGTTTTATTAACTTCACAACAGAATTTTTATCAAAAGAGAAAACACTACGTCCAGGTTTTTCTTGGAGAAAAGGGTATGGTAGCGCTGGTATTGATGGATTTAATTTCATGATTAACTCTTCTATTCCATTAAATGACAAAACAGAATTGTACGTTTTTGGTGGTAGAAACTATAGGGATACAAATGCAAACGCATTTTCACGAGGTAGTTTTGCTGATGGAGATAATAGATCTGTCCCTAGTTTATATCCAAATGGCTTTACTCCTCAAATCACATCTCAAATTACGGATGTTTCAGTTTCTGCTGGTGTAAGACATGAAATGGAAAATGGATGGAATATTGACTTTAATAATACCTTTGGAAAAAACAACTTTCATTATTATATAAAAGGAAGTAATAACGCTTCTATGCAAGACGCTTCTCCTACCGATTTTGATGCAGGTGGACATTATTTGTCTCAAAACACTACAGGAGTTGATTTCAATAAATATTTAGAAGATGTTGCTTCTGGAATGAATATAGCTTTCGGTATGGAATATAGAACAGAAAATTTTGGAATTTTTGCTGGTGAAGTTGCTTCTTACGCATTGTATGATGAAAACGGAATACCATTAACAAATCCCGCTACACAAATTCCAGCAACGGATTCTAATGGCGACCCTTTAGATGCAGGATCACAAGGATTTCCAGGATACAGTCCAGACAATGTAGTTGACAGAAGTAGATCAAATTATGGTTTATACTTTGATACTGAATTAAATGTTAGTGAAGCATTTATGATTGCTGGTGCTTTAAGATTTGAAGATTATAGTGATTTTGGAAATACGTTTAATTTCAAATTAGCGAGTAGAGTTAAAGTAAGCGACAACTTTTCAATTAGAGGATCTGTTTCTAGTGGATTTAGAGCACCATCTTTAGCGCAATTATATTATAATTTAAAGTTTAATAATATTGTAGCAGGACAATCTGTTCCTTCTTTATTATCAGCAAACAACAGTACCGTTACTCAAGCCTTTGGTATTGGGCAATTAAAAGAAGAAAAAGCATTCAATTCAAGTATTGGATTTACGTATAAAAACCGAGGTTTTTCTGCAACTATTGATGCATATTCTATAAAAGTTGACGATAGAATTATCTTAACAGACAACTTTACTGACCCAGCAATCTTAGCCCCTTTAGGTGTTGATGCCGCGCAATTTTTTGCAAATGGAGTTGATACAAAAACTTCTGGTGTAGATATTGTTCTAGGCTACAATATGAATGTAGGTAAAGATGGGAAAGTTAAATTTGGTGTAATTGGAAATATAAATAAATTAGATGTTGATAAAATCCATAATGGATCATTAAATGAATATACTTTCTTCGGACCATTTTCTCAAGCATATTTAGAGGCTGCGGCTCCTGATTACAAGTTTGGTGTAAATTTAGGTTATTCAAATTCTAAATTTGATGCGACTGTTGGATTAACTCAATTTAGTGAAGTCAAACTTCAAGATTTTCAATGGGTAGATACTCCAGCAACAAGTCAAGCTGAGGCTGACGCTTTATATGCTGTCGCTACAGATGTTTATAAATCTGCAATGACAGTAGATTTAAGTCTTGGATACAAATTTTCAGAAAACTTAAAACTTTCTATTGGAGCTAATAACTTATTGAATGTGTATCCTTCAGAACAATTTGATGGATGGACTGATCAAGGAGGATTAGCTGATTCTGTACAAATGGGATCTGATGGTATGTATTTATTTAGTAGACTAAATTTCAGTTTCTAAAACAACTGTTTAATACAATAAAAAAGCCGAAGGAAATCCTCGGCTTTTTGTATTTATAATCTATTGTGAAGTTTTACTCTTTATGCATAAATGCTTTCTTCGCAAGTAGTTCTTCTTCCGTCTCAACAACATTATCGTCTGGCACACAACAATCTACAGGACATACAGCAGCACATTGAGGCTCCTCATGAAATCCTATACATTCTGTACACTTATCTGGAGAAATAAAATATACCTCATCGTCAATAGGCTCTTGTAATGCGTCTGCATTCACCTCATTTCCGTTGGGTAAAACAACATTTCCTGTAAGATCTGTTCCTTCAGAATACTTCCAATCTTCTGCACCTTCATAAATTGCATTATTTGGGCATTCTGGCTCACATGCTCCACAATTTATACATTCATCTGTTATTATTATTGCCATTGTAATTTTTGCATTAAATTTGCCACAAAAATACAGCAAAAGTTTTAAAATATGACATTAGAAAATAGAATATCTGCATTTTCAAAATTAGGCGACTTTTTAAGTCAGTTCTCTATGGACTCTATCCATAAAAAAGAGGGGATTGAGCAGAATGAATTGTTTTTTAATATTTTTAAAACTCAAATAAAACTGTCTCTTATACACATCTCCGAGCCCACGAGACCTCTCTACATCTC
>CAJXUO010000016.1 GCA_913061425.1 uncultured Lutibacter sp. | reverse complement strand
GAAAAACGACCAGAAATTGATCAATGGATTTTATCAGAATTAAACACATTAATAAAACACGTTGAAGAATCATTTGATGATTTTGAACCAACAAAAGCAGCACGTGCAATTCAGAATTTTGTTACCGAAAACTTGAGCAACTGGTATGTGCGTTTAAGTAGAAGACGTTTTTGGAAAGGAGACTATCAACAAGATAAAATATCAGCATATCAAACATTATATACTTGTATGTTGACTGTTGCAAAGTTAGGATCTCCAATCGCACCTTTCTTTATGGACAATTTATATAAAGATTTAACTGCAGTTTCTGGAAAAGGTTTAGAGTCAGTGCATTTAGAAGATTTTCCAAAATATAACTTGGCAACTATAGATGTTGATTTAGAAAGAAAAATGCAAAAAGCACAGAAGATTTCTTCTATGGTTTTATCATTGCGTAAAAAGGAAATGATAAAAGTTCGTCAACCGTTGCAAAGAGTTATGATTCCGGTTTTAGATGCTCAGGATAGAGAGGATATTTTAGCAATCCAAGACTTAATAATATCTGAAGTGAATGTAAAAGAAATAGAACTTTTAGACGATGCTTCTGATATACTTGTTAAAAATATCAAACCTAATTTTAAAGTGCTAGGGCCTAAGTTTGGTAAAGATATGCGCTTGGTTGGTGCTGAAATTCAAAAGTTCACACAAGAAGATATTAACAAAATTGAAAAAGAAGGAGAAATAGATGTAAAAATTAACGATAATTTTGTAAAATTGTCTATAAATGAAGTAGAAATTTCTTCACAAGATATTGAAGGTTGGCTAGTTGCTAATCAAGGGAATTTAACGGTTGCTTTAGATATAAATATTACTGACGCCCTACGTAAAGAGGGGAATGCGCGCGAATTGATAAATAGAGTTCAAAACTTACGTAAAGATTCAGGATTTGAAGTGACAGATAAGATTAAATTGAGTATTGAGAAAAATTCAATTTTAGAAGAAGCTGTTAAGGCGAATGAAGAGTATATTAAAAATGAAACATTAACAAATGATTTAGTATTTGTTGATAGTATAAAAAATGGCGTAGAAATTGATTTTGATACTATTGAAACAAAAATATTAATTGAAAAAAATTAGAAAACATGGAAGCAAGTCCACAAAAATATTCAGATAAAGATTTACAAGAATTCAGAGAAATTATTTTAGCTAAAATAGCATATGCACAAGAAGATTTAGACTTGTTGAAAGGTGCTTTTAAAAATGACAGAAATAATGGAACTGAAGACACTTCACCAACGTTTAAAGGATTTGAAGAAGGATCAGAGACGATGAGTAAAGAAGCAAATGTTCAGTTAGCAATACGTCAAGAAAAATTTATTAGAGATTTGAATAATGCGATATTGAGAATTGAAAATAAAACATACGGAATTTGCCGTGTTACGGGTAAATTAATTCAAAAAGAGCGTTTAAAATTAGTTCCACATGCTACTTTGAGTATTGAGGCCAAGAATATGCAATCGTAAAACAACATTCAATTGAGAAAATACATTCTTGTAATTTTTATTGTTTTATTGATAGATCAACTTGTAAAGATCTATATCAAAACTCATTTTTACTACGGAGAAACTCTTCATGTTTTTGGATTAGATTGGGCGAGACTGCATTTTGTTGAAAATAACGGAATGGCTTGGGGATTTGAGTTTGGCGGTAGAACAGGCAAGTTGTTTTTGACATTATTTAGACTTGTGGCAATTACAGGAATTGGATATTGGTTGGTTTCTACGATTAAAAATAGTGGACCAAAATTATTAGCCTTTGCAATCGCACTTATTTTTGCTGGCGCCTTTGGAAATATTATTGATTCTACCTTTTATGGATTAATATTTGATACTCCTGGAGGAACTAACTTAGCCATGTTATTTGCAGAAGATACTTACGGAAGTTTGTTTCACGGAAAAGTAGTTGACATGTTTTATTTTCCTTTTATTCAAAACGCTGTTTTTCCATCTTGGATCCCTTTTATTGGTGGAGATACTTTTACATTTTTCAATGCAATTTTTAACGTAGCCGATTTTGCTATCTCTTGTGGTGTTGGAATATTAATTGTATTTAACAAAAGAGTTTTTCCTAATGAAAAACAAATCACACCTTCTGAAAATTTAGATTCTTCAAATATATAATTACATAATATTTTGCATAAATTCGTACTATGCAAAACCCTTCATTGGAAATACAAGTTAAAACCCTTCCTTCAAGTCCTGGAGTCTATCAATATTATGATAAGGATGAGAAAATTCTGTATGTAGGTAAAGCAAAAAACCTTAAGAAACGAGTTGCATCTTATTTTAATAAAACCCATGATAACGGGAAAACAAGAGTGCTTGTAAAAAAAATTGTAAGTATAAAGCATATAGTTGTTGATACAGAGACAGATGCTTTGTTATTAGAAAACAATCTTATAAAAAAATATCAGCCAAGATATAATGTCATGTTAAAAGATGACAAAACATATCCATGGATTTGTATTAAGAAAGAACGATTTCCACGAATATTTTTAACAAGAAATGTCATTAAAGATGGATCAGAATATTTTGGCCCTTATACTTCCGTTCGAACGGTTAGATCGTTAATTGATTTAATTAAAGAACTATATCAATTAAGAACATGTAATTTCTTTTTAAGCGAAAGTAATATTGAAATTGGAAAATACAAAAAGTGTTTAGAATTTCATTTAGGCAATTGTAAAGCACCATGTGAAGGGCTGCAAACAGAAGAAGACTACAATCAAGACATAAAGGCTATTCGGCAAATTATTAAAGGCGATTTTAAGAATGCTATGGAATCTTTTAAAGGTTTAATGCAATCTTATGCACATCAAATGAAATTTGAAGAAGCGCAAAAAATTAAAGATAAGATTGAAAATTTAGCGAACTATCAAGTCAAGTCTACAGTTGTAAACTCTTCAATTACCAATGTAGATGTGTTCTCTATTATATCTGATGAAAGCTATGGATATGTCAATTTTTTTAAGATAATGAATGGAGCGATTATTCAGTCACATACCTCTGAAATTAAGAAAAAGTTAGACGAAACAGATAAAAATTTATTAGAATTGGCAATTATTGAAATTCGCCAAAGATTTCATTCGCAGTCAAAAGAAATTTACACACCATTTACAGTAAACCTTGGTGACGAAATAAAAGTAACAGTCCCAAAATTGGGAGATAAGAAAAGAATTGTTGATTTATCTTTAAGGAATGCAAAATATTTCCGACAAGAACAGTTCAAGCAAATTAAAATTGTTGATCCAGATCGTCATGTAAAACGAATTATGACTCAAATGCAAAAAGATTTAAGATTACAACAAGAGCCTCGACATATAGAATGTTTTGATAATTCAAACATTCAAGGGACACATCCAGTTGCTGCTTGTGTTGTTTTTAAGAACGGAAAACCAAGCAAGAAGGAATATCGTAATTTTAATATTAAAACGGTTGATGGACCAGATGATTTCGCTTCAATGGAAGAGGTGGTTTACAGGCGCTATAAGCGCTTAGTTCAAGAAGGCGAGCCATTACCTCAATTAATTGTAGTTGATGGCGGAAAAGGGCAATTATCATCAGCGTTGAAGAGTTTAGATATTTTAGGCTTACGAAATAAAATAGCCATTATAGGTATCGCAAAAAGATTGGAAGAAATTTATTATCCGAATGATTCCATTCCTTTATATTTGGATAAGAAATCTGAAACGTTGAAAATTATTCAGCAATTAAGGAACGAAGCGCATCGTTTTGGGATAACGCATCATAGAAATAAAAGAAGTAAAGCAGCAATTCAAACTGAGTTAGAACAAATTCCAGGTATTGGTCAGCAAACAATTGTAACATTACTTCAACATTTTCGTTCTACTAAAAGAGTCGTTGAGGCATCAAAAAAAGAATTAGTAGAAGTTATTGGTGAATCTCGCGCAACCAAATTGTATAATTACTATCATAGTAATAAGAACCCCTAACCAAACTGAATGAAGAAATATTTATTTTTATCATTATTATTAATCACCCCTTTTTTGTTTTCGCAAGAAAATGATACGATAAAAAAGGATGTTAAAGTAGGTTTAGTCCTCTCTGGAGGTGGAGCAAAAGGCTTTGCTCATATTGGAATTTTAAAAGTTTTAGAAGAAGCAGGAGTTCGAGTAGATTATATTGGAGGCACAAGTATGGGAGCAATTGTTGGTTCAATGTATGCGTCAGGTTATACTGCTAAAGAAATAGATTCTTTAATGAGAACTTTTGATTTTGAAGATTTACTACAAGATGAAATGCCAAGAAAATCAAAACCTTTTTATGAAAAGCAGAATGGAGAAAAATACGCACTAACTTTTCCGTTACAAAAAGGAAAAATAGGAATTCCAAAAGCCTTTTCTAAAGGTCAAAATATCCTGAATTTAACTACTGATTTATTACAGCATGTTGACACTATAAAAGATTTCAATAAACTTCCAATTCCTTTTTTATGTATTGCTACAAATTTGGAAAACGGAGAGCAAGAGCTTTTAAATAGCGGTTTTTTGCCAAAGGCTGTTCAAGCAAGTGCTGCTTTTCCAACACTTTTAGAGCCTGTAGAAATTGACGGTAAAGCATTGATAGATGGCGGAATTGCAAATAATTTTCCAGTGTTTGAAGTGAAAAATATGGGAGCGGATATTATTATTGGAGTAGATCTAAAAAGTGATTTTTATAAAGAAGATGAATTAAACTCTGCACTTAAAATAATTAATCAGATTATCAATTTTCAAATGTATAAAGATCATGATGATCGTGTAGAAGTGACAGATGTTTATATGCATCCAAACGTGAATGATTATGAGGTGACATCATTTGATAAATTGGAGGAAATTGTAAAAATAGGAGAAGATATTGCTCGATTAAATTTTGATAAATTTAAAGAAATTGCTCGCCAGCAAAACTTTAAAAGAGAACCGATTTATAGAAAAGAGAAACCTCAAAAAATTGTAGTAAAAACCATTGAAATAGAAGGAATTAAAGATTATACTAGAACGTATGTAAAAGGGAAAATGCAGTTGTATAAAAAGGATACGTTGAATTATCAAGAATTTATAGAAGGTGTAAATAATCTTTCTGCAACTGGAAATTTTTCAAATATTCAATATAATATAAAAGAAGAATCTGATGGAAGCATCATAAAGTTGAAGTTAAAACAAAATGAAATTTCTACGTATGTAAAGTTTGCTGCACATTACGATAACTTATATAAAACAGGTGTGTTGGCTAATATTACTGCCAAACATATTTTAGGTAAAAACGATATTTTTTCGGCAGATTTAATCTTAGGAGACAACCTTAGATATAACCTAGATTACTTTATAGATAATGGTTCTTATTGGAGTTTTGGTTTAAAATCTAGATACAATACTTTTAAAACCGATTTTGATGTTCCAGAAGACAACTATGATTTTAGTGTAGATAGATTGGATGTTAATTACGTAGATTTTACAAATCAATTGTATTTTCAAACGGTGTTTAATAGAAGATTTGCGCTAGGCGTTGGTGTAGAGCATAAACATATAAGTGCGTATACAAGAACTGTTGCAATGAACCCAAATCAGCCAAAGACATATTTTGACAAATCAGATTATGGAAATGTGATTTCCTATATCAAATTTGATAGTTATGATAAAAAACATTTTCAAAAAGAAGGGTTTTTAGTTGATATAGATTTTAGATGGTATTTGTTCTCGTCTGACTATAATGAAAATTTCCATTCTTTTTCACAACTTAGGGGAAAGTTTGGGTATGCTCATACATTTTTTGAGAAACTAACGGCACATTTTATTTCAGAAGCAGGAATCACTATTGGAGATAATAATAATAATAAAATACTTGACTATAGTTTAGGAGGTTATGGTGAGAATTATATCAACACTTTTATTCCACATTATGGTTATGAATTTGCATCATTGAGAGGAAAAGGTTTTTTGCGTTCTGAACTTACAATGCGTTATGAGTTTATAGAAAATCACTACTTAATATCTACTGCAAATGCAGCTCGTGTAGAAAATGATATATTTAATGAAGGACGAATTTTTGAAAACACAAAATTGGGTTATGGTGTTGGGTATGGATTTGACTCATTCCTTGGTCCAATAGAACTTAACTACACTTGGTCACCAGAGATTAAAGAAAACTACTGGTATTTTAATTTAGGATATTGGTTTTAGCAAAAGGGTGTTTTCTCCTATGCACTTTCTTAAATTTAAAATCAATATATACATCCTTCAGGTGCAATTATGAACTCTTGGATTTCATAAATAAACATAAAAAAAACCCAATTGCATCGCAATTGGGTTTTTCTCTTCTTTGATATTGTGTAACGCTTTACTTATCATTTTGTTTATCAAAACGATATTGTAAATATTGGTAAGCATCACGAGGCAAAATTTTGATCCACTTTTTGTACTTTAAAAACCATCTAACTTGTATAGATGGATACCCTTGTTTAAGGTATGAAGCAATAAAAGGATGCACATTTAGCATCACTTTTTTATACTTTTTAAAACTCATAACTTTATCAAGTTCACTTTCGATTTTATCAATAAGTACTATTGGCGCTTCTACTTCTCCGTTTTTATTTGGGTTTGGTTCTCTCGTTTTAATAACCATTTCTGGTCTTACTCTTTGACGAGTTATTTGAATCAATCCAAATTTACTTGGAGGTAAAATTTTGTGCTTAGTACGGTCAAAAGCCATTTCTTTTCTTAAATGGTCAAATAGTTTTTGTCTATCTTCTGACTTATGCATATCGATAAAATCAACAACTATAATCCCTCCCATATCACGTAACTGTAACTGTCTAGCAACTTCTGTTGCCGAAATTAAGTTTACTTCAAGGGCAGTATCGGATTGTGATTTGGCTTTGTTTGAACGGTTACCGCTATTTACATCTATTACATGTAATGCTTCAGTATGTTCAATAACCAAATAGGCTCCTTTACTCATAGAAACAGTTTTTCCGAAAGATGTTTTGATTTGGCGTTCGATGCCATATTTCTCAAAAATCGGAATACTTGATTTATGTAGTTTCACAATAGATTCTTTTGATGGCGCTATTTCTGCTAAATAGTCTTTAATCTCTTCACCAAGAGATTCGTCATCAACTATAATGTTGGTGAAAGAATCGTTAAATACATCTCTTAAAATAGAAGATGCTCTGTTTAATTCACTTAAAACTTTTGTAGGTGCTTGTGCTCTTTTTATCTGTTTGCACATGTTCACCCATCTTTCTAATGAGTTTTGTAAATCTTTGTCTAAATCTGCTACTTTCTTGTTCTGCGCAACAGTTCTAACAATGACTCCAAAATTCTTAGGTTTAATGCTTTTCATTAAACGTTTTAATCTGTCTTTCTCTTTTGGATCGTCAATCTTTTGAGATACCGAAATACGGTTAGAGAAAGGAACTAAAACTAAAAATCTACCAGCAATTGAGAGCTCAGCATTTAGCCGAGGTCCTTTGGTAGAAATTGGTTCCTTTACAATTTGAACCAATAATTCTTGTCCTGTTTTAAGTACATCATTAATGTTTCCATTCTTGTCAATATCTTTTTCAAAATGGAAATTTTTTAAAGTGAAATCTGTTTGTTTGCCTGTGTTTACTTCCTTAATGAATTTAGAAAGTGATAATAACTGTGCACCTAAATCATGATAATGTAAAAAGCCATCTTTTTGATAGCCTACATTTACAAATGCTGCATTTAATCCAGTTAGCGTTTTTCCTATTTTTGATAGGAAAACATCTCCAACTGAGATCTTGTTGTCATTAGTCTCCTTGTTTAATTCAGTAAGTCTACCATCCCTTAATAAGGCGAAATCAATATCAGAGGAACCGGATCTTATAATTAGTTCTGTCTTCACTCCGAGTTTGTTTTATATCTATATAATAAAATATAGATTGGTTTATAAATTTCACAGGTTTTTAATCTGTAGAAACTTTAATGTTTTTAAAGTTTCATTTTCAAAGAACGTTTGTTTTTTCAAAAGAAAAAGTAAGTTAAAACTTACTTTTTCTTGTGTCTGTTTGCTCTAGCTCTTTTTTTACGCTTGTGCGTAGAAATCTTAGCTCTTTTTCTTTTTTTACCACTTGGCATAATAATACGGTGTTTTAAATTGTTATAATGCTATAATTATTTTACAGCAACTTTACTTTTCACTCCTTCTACAAACACTTTTGCTGGCTTGAAAGACGGTATGTTGTGAGCAGGAATTTTGATTGTTGTATTCTTAGAAATATTTCTTCCAGTTTTTTCAGCTCTTTTCTTGATGATAAAACTTCCAAATCCTCTTAGATATACGTTTTCACCTTTTTCTAAAGAATCCTTCACATCGTTCATAAACGCTTCTACTGTTGCTAGAACATCACCTTTTTCAATCCCTGATTTTTCCGAAATACTTGATACGATTTCTGCTTTTGTCATTTTTATATGTGTTTATATATTGGGTTTTATTTTAAAGGTTGCAAATATATATATAATAAATTCAACTTCAAAAGGTTAAATGGTTAAAATTTAAAAGGATAAAAGTTATTCCTTGAGGTATTTATTAATGTATTTTTGCTAAACACAAATTTTACAATGACATTTTCTAACATTCTCATAAAGTGGTATTTACAAAATAAGAGAGATATGCCATGGAGAAATACGACCAATCCTTATTATATATGGTTATCTGAAATTATTTTGCAACAAACAAGAGTTGAACAAGGAACAGCATATTATTTAAAATTTGTCGAAATTTTTCCAACTGTTTATGATTTAGCGAGTGCGAAAGAAAGTGAAGTTTTGAAATTGTGGCAAGGCTTGGGCTATTACTCTAGAGCTAGAAATTTACATTTCTCAGCAAATTATATTGTAAATGAACTAAAGGGTCAATTTCCATCTACTTATAATGACATATTGAAATTAAAAGGTGTTGGTGATTATACTGCATCAGCGATAGCGTCAATTTGTTATGATGAGCCTACAGCGGTGGTTGATGGCAATGTATATCGAGTTTTATCACGTTTTTTTGGTATCGACACTCCAATTAATTCTACTAAAGGAATTAAATATTTTAAAGAATTAGCGCAAGAACTTATAGATGTTGATAATGCAGCAACACACAATCAAGCAATAATGGAGTTTGGCGCAAGAATGTGTAAGCCTCAAAATCCAGATTGTGAAATTTGCCCTTTAAATGATAAGTGTATTGCGCTTCAGCAAAAGAAAATTAAAAGTTTGCCAGTAAAAGAGAAGAAGATTAAAATTAGAAAACGGTTCTTTAATTATCTTGTTCTTGTTTCATCAGATGAAAAAACAATATTAAACCTAAGAGAAGGAAAAGGCATTTGGCAAGGGTTATATGAATTCCCTTTAGTTGAATCAGAAAAAACAATTGATAAAGATGAATTGCGAGAAGATGAATTATTCAAAAAAATAGTAGGAAACACTGCTTTTGAATTAGATCTCTACAACAATCAAGAGAAAATACACAAGCTATCACATCAACATTTATATACTCGTTTTTGGATTTTGAAAGTAGCTGAAAATGAGTTGACAACTATTAATTGGAAACAGATAAATAGTTTTCCAGTACCCATATTAATTCATAATTTTGTAGAAGAATTAAAACGAACAATTATTTTTAGTATTTTTGATAAAAAATAAATAAATTATGGCTGGAACTTTAAATAAAGTAATGTTAATTGGACATTTGGGTGATGAAGTAAAAATGCATTATTTTGATGATAAGAACTCTATTGGTCGTTTTCCTATCGCAACAAACGAATCATATACCAATAAAAAAACTGGAGAAAAAGTGACTACAACAGAGTGGCATAATCTAGTAGTGAGAAATAAATTGGCAGAAATATGTGAAAAATATTTAACCAAAGGAGATAAGATTTATTGTGAAGGGCGTATTAAAACGCGTCAATGGGAAGGTGAAGATGGAGCGAAAAGATATTCTACAGAAATTCACGTAGTTGATATGACTTTTTTAACCACCAAAAGAGATTTAGACTCTAAACCTACTCAAGCTTCATCTCAGCAAACAGGTCAAAAAGTTGTAGCTGAGTCTGAGGCAATAGAAAATGATGATTTACCATTTTAAGTTTAATTTAATTAAGAAATAATTGGATCCAGAACCCTTGAGTTTTATGTACATTTCATTAGCAATTTTCAACAAAATATTTTTGTTAAGGGTCGCTATCTTATTGATACTTTTAGTTTGCTCTGCTTTTATTTCAGGAACAGAAATCGCTTTCTTTTCATTATCTCGAACAGAAATTGATGAAGCAAAAGAGTCTGACTCAAATAAGCAAAAAGCAGTTGTAAAACTATTAGAAAAGCCAAGAAAACTACTAGCCACAATTTTAATTTCCAATAATTTTATTAATATTTTAATCGTATTAATATTTGCATTTATTGGTGAAAAATTATTTGCTGGAATCACAAATGTGTATTTAAAATTCTCAATTGAAGTTGGACTCGTTACATTCCTTATACTCTTCTTTGGGGAAGTTATTCCAAAGGTTTACGCTGCAAGAAACGCTATGAAATTTGCAACTCTTATGGTTGTTCCGATATCTTTTTTAAATAAATTATTGACGATTCCAAGTTA
>CAJXUO010000015.1 GCA_913061425.1 uncultured Lutibacter sp. | reverse complement strand
TATTTGCAAAATTGTAATCTAATATAGAGGCTAACATTGCTGGAACCATTCCACCATTGTAATCACTAGACTCTTTACCAGCTAGAACCAAATCAAAGTTTCCGTTTTTCACTACTTCAGCTAATTGCTTTGCAACGTAAAAACCATCTGTTGCTTCTGTATTAACTCTTATGGCATCATCAGCACCAATAGCCAAAGCTTTTCTTAATGTTGGTTCTGTTGTTGCATTTCCAACATTAACTACGGTTACAGTTGCTCCTTGTTTCTCTTTAAACCACATTGCGCGAGTTAAAGAAAATTCATCATAAGGATTAATTACAAATTGAACTCCATTTGTGTCAAATTTTGAGTTACCATCTGTAAAATTTATTTTTGAAGTCGTGTCAGGAACATGACTTATACAAACTAAAATTTTCATTTAAATTATATTTTTTTGAAGTTTTTTATAGAATAATAGTGATGTTTCAAACATCGGTACGAAGATAGTACTTTTTTTTAAATTTACTATGCGTGCATAGTAAAAATATTTATACATTAACAACCATATCAATAAGTAATTATTTATTTTTGCCTATTCAAATTATTACTAAATGAAGACGATACAATTTAGAGAAGCAATTTGCGAAGCAATGAGCGAAGAAATGCGAAGAGATGAAACAATCTTTTTGATTGGTGAGGAGGTTGCTGAGTATAATGGTGCTTATAAAGCTTCGAAAGGAATGTTAGATGAGTTTGGTGCAAAAAGAGTGATTGATGCGCCAATTGCAGAACTTGGTTTTGCAGGAATTGCTGTAGGATCAACAATGGGAGGAAACAGACCAATTGTTGAATACATGACTTTTAACTTTTCTCTTGTAGGAATTGATCAAATTATAAATAATGCGGCTAAAATTCGTCAAATGAGTGGAGGTCAGTTTCCTTGTCCAATTGTATTTAGAGGACCTACTGGTTCTGCAGGACAATTAGGAGCAACACATTCTCAAGCATTCGAAAATTGGTTTGCAAACACTCCAGGATTAAAAGTGATAGTACCTTCTACACCTTATGATGCAAAAGGATTATTAAAAGCTGCGATTCGAGATGATGATCCAGTTATTTTTATGGAGTCAGAACAAATGTATGGTGATAAAGGTGAAGTTCCTGAAGGTGAATATATACTACCAATTGGAGTTGCTGATGTGAAAAGAAAAGGAACAGATGTAACAGTAGTATCTTTTGGAAAAATAATTAAGGAAGCATTTAAAGCTGCTGACGAATTAGAGAAAGAGGGTATTTCTGTTGAGATTATTGATTTAAGAACCGTGCGTCCAATGGATCATGCAACAATATTAGAATCGGTAAAGAAAACAAACCGACTTGTAATTTTAGAAGAAGCGTGGCCATTTGCTAGTGTTGCTTCAGAAATTACATATCAAGTTCAAGAAAATGCATTTGATTATTTAGATGCACCAATAAAGAGAATAACTACTGCAGATACTCCTGCTCCTTATTCACCTGTACTTTTAGCTGAGTGGTTGCCAAATGCTAGCGATGTTGTGAAAGCGGTTAAAGAAGTGATGTACGTAAAATAATAAAAATTTATAAACGTTTTAAACCTTTCAGACATATTGTTTGAAAGGTTTTTTTAATTATGAAATATAGATTAACCCTAATATTCTTATTTGTTCAAATAGCAATTTTTTCTCAAGTAAAAATTAGCGGAACTGTAGTTGATGAACAAAAAAAGAGCATTCCTTTTGCAAATATTGTGTTTGCAAATTCTATTGTTGGAACTGTATCTGACGAAAATGGAAAATTTTATTTAGAATCAGATGAGAATTTTGAAGAAATCAAAGTGTCTTTTATTGGATATAAAACGAGGGTAATATCAGTAAAAAGTAGAGATTTCAATCTTCAAATAGTTTTAAATGAAGCCGATAATCAACTTGATGAAGTTGTTGTTTATTCAGGAAAAGTTGAGAAAAAAGGAAATCCGGCGATTGATATCTTAAAAAAGATTTGGGCTAAGAAACGACAAAACGGAATTTATTTGTTTGATCAATATCAACATGAAAAATATGAGAAGGTAGAGTTCGACATGAACAATATTGATAGTGCCATGATGAAAAAGAAAATTTTCAAAGGCGTGGAATTTATCTTTAAAAGTATTGATACATCTAGAATTACTGGAAAATCATATTTACCTATTTTTATAAATGAGTCAATTCATCAATCTTATGGAAATAATAAAACTAATAAGAAGAGAGAGGACTTAATAGCAAACAAAAATTCTGGTTTTGATTCGAATCAATATATCATATCTTTCATTAAAGACTTGTATGTAGAATATGACATTTACAATAATTACATTAAAATTTTTGATAAGAGTTTTGTGAGTCCGCTTTCAAAAACAGGGACTTTAAATTATAATTATGTTCTAACTGATAGCGCCTTTATAGATCGTAAATGGTGTTATAATATTTTATACTATCCTAGAAGAAAGAGTGAACTAACTTTTAAAGGAGATTTTTGGGTAAATGACTCTACGTTTGCTGTGAAAGAAATAAACATGCAAGTCAATAAAAGTTCAAATATAAATTGGGTAAAAGACATTTATATTGAGCAAGATTTTGAGGTGTTAAACGATTCTGTTTTTCTTTTAAAACGAGACTATATAATGTCTGATTTCAGTATCGGAAAGAAAGAAAAAGCCAAAGGAGTTTATGGGAAACGTACAACAATGTATAAGAACTATAAATTCGATATAGATAAAGGAGACGATTTTTATAAAGGAGAATCAGATATTTATGCAGAAGAAATTTATGCCAAATCGAATGATTATTGGAGTGAAAACAGGCAAGAAAAATTAAATAAAGATGAAAAAGGTGTCTATAAAATGTTAGATACTTTAAGTACAGTTCCGAAATTCAAAAAAATGTATAACCTGATTTCAATATTAGGTTCTGGTTATATAGAATTTCCAAATTTTGATTTCGGTCCAATTTTTTCGACAGTAGGAACAAATGATGTTGAAGGTTTGCGTTTAAGAGTTGGTGGAAGAACGTATTTTGGAAGGAATGATTTATGGCGTCTACAAGGGTATACAGCATATGGTTTTAAAGATGATCAATTTAAGTATGGTATCTCAGGTAAATTTATGTTTGATAAAAAGAAGCGATTGATTTTTGGTTTGGGAAATCGAAGAGACATCGAACAAGTTGGTGTTAGTTTAACTACAACAAACGATATATTAGGTAGAAGTTTTGCCTCATCTTCATTTTTTGCAAGTGGTGACGCTAGTAAATTGACATCGATTAACCTGTCAAACGCTTTCGTTTCACTAGAACCTAAAAAGAATCTAATTTTTAGATTAGGAGCTTCTTATAGAACTTTAAAATCGGCTTCTCCAACATTTAAGTTAGATTATTTTGATGAAAATGGAGTACAGCAATCATCAATTTCTCAAACTGAATTAGACTTTTCAATTCGCTATACACCTAAACGTAAAACGATAGGTTATGGAGTTGAAAGAGGGCAAGTTAATAGCGACTATTCCACCTTATTTTTGAACTATTCAAGAGGATTAAAAGGGGTTTTTGATAGTGATTTTGATTACCAAAAAATACAATTTTATTATCGTCAACCAATTCTTGTAGGTGGTTTTGGCAGAACGTTTACAACTTTAGAACTTGGGAAAACAGTTGGAGAAGTTCCGTTAGGTTTATTGAATGTAGTTCCTGGAAATCAATCTTATTTCAATATAGACAATACCTATGCGTTATTAGATTATTATGAGTTTGTAACAGATACTTACGCGTCATTACATTTAGAGCATAATTTTAATGGGCGTTTTTTCTCAAGGATTCCTTTCTTGCGAAAAATGAATTTAAGAGAAATTGTTGGCCTTAAAGCAGTTTGGGGAAGTATTTCAGATCAGAATATCGTGATGAACACACCCTCTCTTTCAAATTTGCCTTTTTCTTCCTTAGAATCTAATATTATTGCACCAGAAGATGTATATTATGAATATAGTGCTGGAGTTGGAAATATTTTTAAAGTATTTAGAATAGATTTTATTTGGAGAGGGAGTTATAGAGATTTACCTAACGCAAATAATTTTGGAATTAAAGGTTCCTTCGGATTTTACTTTTAGAAAAAAAACAGACTTACTTTGGCTTAAACGTATGTAATCACTAATTTTGCCCTCCCAAAAAAAAACGATGACAGCAAAAGAAAAAAAGACATTTGATGTACTTATAGAAATTCCTAAAGGAAGTAGAAATAAATATGAGTATGATTTTGAATTAAAAAAGATACGTTTTGATAGAATGTTATTTTCATCAATGATGTATCCAGCCGATTATGGATTTATTCCAGAAACATTAGCGCTTGATGGAGATCCGTTAGATGTTTTGGTTTTAGGTGGCGAACCAACATTTCCAATGTGTGTTGTAGAGGTAAAGCCTATTGGAGTTTTCCATATGGCAGATGAAAAAGGACCAGATGAAAAAGTAATATGTGTTCCCGTTTCAGATCCAATTTGGAATACTTTAAATGATTTATCAGACATGAACCCTCACCAAATTAAAGAAATCGAACACTTTTTTCAAGTATATAAAGATCTTGAAAAAAAACGTGTAGATGTTGGAGGCTGGGGAAATGCTGACGAAGCTTTTGATATTGTTGATAAATGCATTGATAGATATGAAGATAGTGATCATAAAAAGAATGGAAACTTTACAATTTAAAAAATAATTGATTTAAGAAACCTCTTAAAAATAAGACTTTTAAGAGGTTTTTTATTTTCAATGTTTTCACTACATTTGCCGAGCAAAAATTATAAACTAACAAAAAAAAGAATATATGGAATCAATGATGATTTATATGCCAATGGTGGCAGCAGCAATTGGATTAATTTATATGCTAATCAAGAGGTCTTGGGTAATGAAGCAAGATGCTGGCGATGGCAAGATGAAAGAAATTGCAGATCACATTTATGAAGGCGCTTTGGCTTTTTTAAATGCTGAATACAGACTATTGACATTTTTCGTTATTGGTGTGAGTATTGCATTATATGTTGTTTCAATGTTTGTAGCATCAACACATTGGTTAATAGTAATTGCCTTTATTCTTGGAGCAATATTTTCTGCTTTTGCAGGAAATGTAGGAATGAAAATTGCCACTAAAACGAACGTAAGAACAACGCAAGCAGCAAAAACAAGCTTGCCAAATGCATTAAAAGTTTCTTTTGGAGGTGGTACCGTTATGGGATTAGGAGTTGCAGGTTTAGCCGTTTTAGGATTAACTTTATTCTTTATTATATTCTTCCATTATTTTATGGGAGGTGAATGGACAAATGTTAATGACATGACTAAAGTATTAGAAACATTAGCAGGATTTTCTTTAGGTGCTGAGTCTATTGCATTATTTGCGCGTGTTGGTGGAGGAATCTACACAAAAGCAGCAGATGTTGGAGCAGATTTAGTAGGTAAAGTAGAAGCAGGAATTCCAGAAGATGATCCAAGAAATCCAGCAACAATTGCTGATAATGTTGGTGATAACGTTGGTGATGTTGCAGGAATGGGAGCGGATTTATTTGGTTCTTATGTTGCAACAGTATTAGCAGCAATGGTTTTAGGAAACTATATTATTGAAGTAAACGATATTAACATTTTTAAAGGTTTTGGACATATTGGACCAATTTTATTACCAATGTCTATTGCAGGAATTGGAATTATCATTTCTATGATAGGTACAATGTTTGTAAGTATCAAAAACAACGATGCTAAAGAATCTCAAGTAATGGGAGCCTTAAATAAAGGAAACTGGTTATCAATAAGTTTAGTAGCAATATCATGTTATTTCTTAATAAAATGGATGTTGCCAGAAACGATGAAAATGAATTTCTTTGAAACAGGAGGGAATGTACTAAAAGAAATTTCATCAATGCGCGTATTCTATGCTGCACTTGTGGGATTAGTTGTTGGAGCAGTTATTTCTTCAGTAACAGAATATTATACAGGATTGGGTAAAAAACCAATCTTGAAAATTGTACAACAGTCAAGTACAGGAGCAGGAACAAATATTATTGCAGGATTAGCAACAGGAATGATTTCTACATTCCCAACAGTATTATTATTTGCTGCTGCAATTTGGTCTTCTTATGCTTTTGCAGGATTTTACGGTGTTGCACTTGCAGCATCTGCAATGATGGCAACAACTGCAATGCAACTTGCAATTGACGCATTTGGTCCTATTGCTGATAATGCAGGAGGAATTGCAGAAATGAGTGAGCAAGACCCTATTGTAAGAGAACGTACAGATATATTAGATTCAGTTGGTAATACAACTGCTGCAACAGGAAAAGGTTTTGCAATCGCTTCTGCTGCATTAACGTCATTAGCATTATTTGCTGCATATGTAACGTTTACTGGAATTGACGGAATTAATATTTTTAAAGCACCAGTTTTAGCAATGTTATTTGTTGGTGGAATGGTACCTGTAGTATTCTCTGCTTTGGCAATGAATGCTGTTGGTAAAGCGGCTATGGAAATGGTAGAGGAAGTAAGACGTCAGTTTAGAGAGATTCCAGGGATTATGGAAGGAACTGGAAAGCCAGAATATGATAAATGTGTTGCTATTTCTACAAAAGCATCATTAAAAGAAATGATGTTACCAGGAGTTTTAACGATAGGTTTCCCATTAATCATAACATTTTTACCAATGTTATTTGGAATGGATAATATGATGATTGCTGAAATGCTTGGAGGTTATATGGCTGGAGTTACAGTAAGTGGAGTTCTTTGGGCAATCTTCCAGAACAATGCAGGAGGTGCTTGGGACAACGCTAAGAAATCATTTGAAGCAGGAGTTGAGATTAATGGTGAAATGACTTTTAAAGGTTCTGAAGCGCATAAAGCAGCAGTTACTGGAGATACAGTTGGTGATCCATTTAAAGATACATCTGGGCCGTCTATGAATATCTTAATTAAGTTAACTTGTTTGATTGGTTTAGTTGTTGCTCCAATATTAGGAGGACATGCTTTAGATACTGATTCTCATGATATTGAATCGACACATAAAGTTGAGGTTATTGTGAAGATGAATGCAGATGATACTGACAATGCTAAAGCAATTATTACAACTACTACAACAGTAAATGGAGAAACTATTACTGAAGAAAAAGTAATTGAAGGAACTACTGAAGATGTTAAGGGAAAAGTTGAGGCTTTAAAAGAAGAGGTTACAAAACACTAATTCAGTACTCTAATTTATACAAAATAAAAAAGCCAGCATATTTGCTGGCTTTTTTAATTTTATTAGTAATTTTCTTCTTCACAAGGATTAAAATAAACCATTTATTTGAGCATCAATACGTTCAATAACAGATGCTAAATCTTCAGGATTGTCAACAAAATTAAGATTGTCAACATCAATAATTAAAATTTTTCCTTTGCTGTATTTTGTAACCCATGCTTCGTAACGCTCATTTAAACGACTCAAATAATCAATAGAAATAGAGTTTTCATAAGCTCTACCGCGTTTGTGAATCTGTCCTACAAGTGTTTCTATATTGGCACGTAAATAAATTAATAAATCCGGAGGAGTCACTAGGTTTTCCATCAATTCAAATAATGAAGAATAGTTGCTGAAATCACGATTTGTCATTAAGCCCATAGCGTGTAAGTTAGGAGCGAAAATATTAGCGTCTTCATAGATGGTTCTATCTTGAATGATATTTTTCCCAGTCTCTCTTAGTTCTAATATTTGACGAAATCTGCTATTTAAGAAATATACTTGTAAGTTAAAACTCCAACGCTCCATTTCACCATAAAAATCATCTAAATAAGGGTTCTCATCTACAGATTCATAGTGAGGATCCCATTTATAATGTTTTGCTAGTAATTTTGTTAGTGTGGTTTTTCCGGCGCCAATATTTCCAGCAATAGCTACATGCATAATTAAAAATTTAGAATGCTAATTTAGTGATTTTTTTGTTGAATTTTACTTTCCGTGAGATTTAAATATTGATCAAAAACAAGTATTTTGTTTTTCCCTTTTAACCTTACATAGTTAAAACCGCTTTCCATTTCTAGAGGTTCAAAATCAGTAATTACCTGTGAAGAGAATGTTATTTTCTTTGATTTGTAATCATATAATTCGAGTTTATTCTTATCAGTATTAAAAACCCAAAGTGTATTCGTGATTCCTTTTTTTGCAAAGGAAATAGTTTCTTGAAACGCAACGGATTGAATTAAATTCAATTGATTATCTAATATTACAACAGTATTAAAATCATGATAAAACAATACAATCTCTTGAGAATTTATAATATCTACAGAAGCAACTTCTCCTAAAGATATATTTTCGTATGAAAAGGTTTTGTTATTACTTTTCTTAATTAAGACATTATTAAACACTGTATATGAAGCATCTAAAACATCAACACCAATAGAGTCTATCTTTTGTCCATTAATTTGAGCAAAAGAATAGGAAAATGTAATTAAAAGTAAAAATTTTATAAGGGACTGCATGCTTCAAATATAGTAATTTTTGAAACTAATAAACCATTTTATAACCAAAACCACGAACGTTAATAATTTGAATAGTATCGTCTTGTTTTAATTTTTTTCGAAGTTTAGAAATAAAAACATCCATACTTCTTGCATTAAAGAAATCGTCATCTCCCCAAAGTTTTTTCAAAATTAATGAACGGTCAAGGACTTTATTTCTGTTTTTTATTAAATGAAAAAGTAAATGTGCTTCACGATGTGTAAGTTGTATAACTTCACCGCTTTTATATTGAAGTGTTTGTTTCGTTAAGCTAAAAGTATAATTGTTTATAAGAAGTGTTTCAGAATTTTTTTGAATTTTTACTCTATTTAATAAATTGTTAATTCGAACAATCAATTCTTCAATACTAAAAGGTTTTTTTAAATAATCATTTCCGCCAATATTAAAACCCTCTATAACATCTTGAGTCTGTGATTTTGCAGTTAAAAATAGTATAGGAATTTCTTCATTTTCAAGTCTAATTTCTTTTGCCAAAGTAAAACCATCTTTTTTAGGCATCATAACATCAAGAACAAGTAATTCAGGTTTTTTTTCTTTATAAACTTGCAAAGCTTCTTCACCGTTTTCGCAGTATAAAACATTAAAATCGCGTGTTTCAAGACTCTCTTTAATGATCATTCCTAATGCAGCCTCATCCTCAGCTAGAAGTATCGTCGTTTTATTCATTAGGAAGTGTTATTTTAAATACTGTTAATTTATTTTTCAATTCAAGTTGAATGGTTCCTTTATGCTCTTCAATGATTTTCTTACAGTAATATAAACCAATGCCAAAACCTTTTACATCATGTGTATTCCCTTTAGGAACTCGATAAAATTTCTCAAAAATTTGTATAGATTGTTCTTTTGATAAAGAATTACCATTGTCAGAAATGTCGAGTGTAAAGGTGTTTTTTTGTTGTTGAAGGTCAACAGAAATCCTATTTCCTCCATATTTTAGCGCATTGTCTATTAAGTTATTGATTGCATTTTCAAAATGAAAAACATCCACATTAGCCAAAACTGTAGCTTCTGGTTTTATATAAGTAATAGTTTTATCATCTGATTGTAATTGAAACTTGTCAACCAACGTTTGAACTAAATCAGAAATAATTACTTGATCTTTATTTAATTCTAAATTATCACTATCCAAAGTAGCAGTTTCCAATAGTTTTTCAACCATAAAATTAAGTTTTGATAGTTGATTGCTAGAAATATCAAGATATTTATTGGTCTTTTCTTTATCATCAATCACCTTAAAGTTTTTAATACTTTCTATAGCAACTCCAATTGTAGAAATAGGAGTTTTAAATTCGTGCGTAATATTGCTAATCAAATCATTTTTGATTTCAACAAGTTGTTTTTGTTTCGAAATGATATTTAGTAAAAATAATAGACACCCTATAATGAATCCAGACAATAAAAGTGAAAGTAAAATGCTACCAAGCATTCTCTTAAGAATTGATGTTGTAGAGTTTATATAACGTAATTCTAAAGTTGAATGTGTATTTACAAATGGTGAATTTGAAACTATACTTTCAATTTTTTTTGGTAAACCTTCTAAATTATAGGTTTTTATACTTTCCTTTTCTGATAAAGGATTTTTATCTGTTAATTTTAAACCGTATTGAAGCGTAATATTTTTTCTTTGTAATTCTAAACCGAATAAACTGTCTATTTCTTCCAATTTCACATCATCCATAATAAATGAGAATAGAATTTTGGAAGTAAATTGTCTTAAATCAAGTGAGTCAATTTTATTTTTAAAAAGGGTGATTTGATTCATATCTATTGATGAGTCTAATTCTTTTAAAATTATAGATCCAGAATGTCCAAATGTTGGTTGTAATAATTTTTCTTTTGATTTTCTAGGAACAGAATCTCCAACACCTTGAATCCAAACTTCACTTGTATAGTTGTCATTAGAAACTGAAACTTCCATTTTTCTAGTTAATAATGAGTCGGTTTCAAGAGTTCTAAACACATCATTTTTCGCAATTCCAGCAAAATATTTTTCAACAGCATTATCAAAACTTGATTGGATTTGACTTGTAACTTGTTTTTTGTTTACCTCATAATTTTTGACATTCCAATATACTTGAGCAGCAATTGTTGCAATTATAGCAAGGGTTATAAAGTAGATAATATTTTTGTATTTCTTTTCTAACATTAGTTCAAATGTAAGGACTTTTTTGACACTTTTAAGCTGATTAACACTCGTTAACACTCATTAACATTGAGTTGTAAAAAGACGGTCTATATT
>CAJXUO010000014.1 GCA_913061425.1 uncultured Lutibacter sp. | reverse complement strand
ATTATCTGGAATTGTTAAAACTTTATCAGAAAAAGAATAAGCACTAAATAAACACTAAATATTAAAAATTAAAACAAAAGAAAATGGCAGAATTAAAAGATTTCGCAGAACAATTAGTTAACTTAACAGTAAAAGAGGTTAATGAATTAGCAGCTATTTTAAAAGACGAATACGGAATTGAACCAGCAGCAGCTGCAGTAGCAGCAGCAGGTCCAGCAGCAGGTGGAGCAGATGCAGCAGAGGAAAAAACTGAATTCGACGTAATCTTAAAAGCAGCAGGTGGTTCTAAACTAGCAGTTGTAAAATTAGTTAAAGAATTAACTGGTTTAGGGTTAAAAGAAGCTAAGGGAATTGTTGATAGTGCACCAGCACCAATCAAAGAAGGTATCTCTAAAGATGAGGCTGAAGGTCTTAAAAAATCTTTAGAAGAAGCTGGAGCTGAGGTAGAACTTAAGTAAGTTTTTACCAAATTACACACAATAGGGTTTAGGTCTTTGGGTTTCCAAATTGGCCTAAACCATTTTGCGTATATATTCGTTTTTATATTTTTAACTGACGTTTAATTAAAAAATGTTACCATTGGCAACGAAAAACAATACCGAAAGAATAAATTTCGCATCAGCGCAATTGACTACTGATTATCCAGATTTTCTGGATATTCAAATAAAATCTTTTCAAGATTTTTTTCAATTACAAACTAAAGCTGACGAAAGAAGCACAGAAGGTTTATACAGAACTTTCACCGATATTTTCCCAATTACAGATACTAGAAACCAATTTGTTTTAGAGTTTTTAGATTATTTTGTAGATCCACCAAGATATTCAATCAGAGAATGTATTGAAAGAGGGTTAACACATAGTGTGCCTTTAAAAGCACGTCTTAAATTGTACTGTACCGACCCTGAACATGAAGATTTTGAAACAATCGTACAAGATGTATATTTAGGAACTATTCCTTATATGACAGATAGTGGTACTTTTGTTATAAATGGTGCTGAGCGTGTTGTTGTATCGCAACTTCACCGTTCTCCAGGTGTATTCTTCGGACAATCATTCCATGCAAACGGAACCAAATTATACTCTGCTAGAGTAATTCCTTTTAAAGGATCTTGGATAGAATTTGCAACTGATATCAATCAAGTAATGTATGCTTATATTGATAGAAAGAAAAAATTACCTGTAACTACACTTTTCCGTGCTATCGGATTTGAAAGAGATAAAGATATCCTTGAGATATTTGATCTTGCAGAAGAAGTGAAAGTTTCAAAAAGCGGTTTAAAAAGAATTTTAGGAAGAAAACTTGCAGCCCGTGTTTTAAAAACATGGTTTGAAGATTTCGTTGATGAAGATACTGGAGAGGTAGTTTCTATAGAAAGAAACGAAATTGTTTTTGATCGTGATACTGTATTAGAAAAAGACCATATTGATGAAATCATCGATTCTGGTTCTAAAACTATTTTACTTCATAAAGAAGATAATCAAATGGCTGATTACGCAATCATCCATAACACATTACAAAAAGATCCAACAAATTCTGAAAAAGAAGCTGTTGAACATATTTATAGACAATTACGTAACGCTGAGCCGCCAGATTATGAAACTGCAAAAGGAATTATAGATAAATTATTTTTCTCAGAGCAGCGTTATAACTTAGGTGAAGTTGGTCGTTTTAGAATGAATAAAAAGTTACAATTAGACGTTGATATGGACGTTAAAGTTTTAACTAAAGAAGATATTATTACTATAATCAAAAATTTAATTGATTTAGTAAATTCAAAAGCCGAAGTAGATGATATTGATCACCTTTCTAACCGTCGTGTACGTACAGTTGGTGAGCAATTAGCTTCTCAATTTGGTGTTGGACTTTCTCGTATGGCTCGTACCATTCGTGAACGTATGAATGTTCGTGATAATGAGGTGTTTACACCAATAGATTTGATTAATGCCAAGACGTTATCGTCTGTAATTAATTCATTCTTTGGAACGAATCAATTATCTCAATTTATGGATCAAACGAATCCATTAGCAGAGATTACTCACAAACGTCGTTTATCTGCACTAGGACCTGGAGGTTTATCTAGAGAAAGAGCAGGATTTGAGGTTCGTGATGTTCACTATACACATTATGGTCGTTTATGTCCTATTGAAACTCCTGAGGGACCAAATATTGGTCTGATTTCATCTTTAGCAGTATTTGCAAAAGTGAATAACTTAGGGTTTATTGAAACAGCATATAGAAAAGTTGTAGATGGTGTTGTAAATAAAATAGATGAACCTATTTATTTAAGTGCCGAAGAAGAAGAAGGAATGAAATTTGCTCAGTCAAATTTACCTATCGATGAGAATGGTAAATTTGTAAACGATAGAGTTATTACTCGAGTTGAAGCAGATTATCCAGTAGTTGATAATAAAGAAGTTGATTTTATGGACGTTGCTCCAAATCAAATTGCTTCAATATCAGCCTCTTTAATTCCTTTCTTAGAACATGATGATGCGAATCGTGCATTGATGGGATCAAACATGATGCGTCAAGCAGTTCCATTATTACGTCCAGAATCTCCAATTGTTGGTACAGGATTAGAAAGAAGAGTTGCAAAAGATTCTAGAATTCTAATAAATGCTGAAGGTGCTGGAGTTGTTGAGTATGTAGATTCAAATATCATTACTATTAAGTATGATAGATCTGATGAAGAAAGAATGGTAAGTTTTGAAGTTGACGAAAAAACGTATAAACTTATTAAATTTAGAAAAACCAATCAAGGTACTTCTATTAACTTGAAGCCAATTGTTAAAAAAGGTGATAAAGTTGAATTAGGTCAAGTATTATGTGAAGGTTATGCTACTCAAAAAGGAGAATTAGCACTTGGTAGAAATCTAAAAGTAGCCTTTATGCCTTGGAAAGGGTATAACTTTGAGGATGCGATTGTGATTTCTGAAAAAGTAGTTAAAGAAGATATATTTACTTCAATTCATATTGATGAATATTCTTTAGATGTTAGAGATACTAAATTAGGTGCAGAAGAATTAACCAATGATATTCCAAATGTTTCGGAAGAAGCAACTAAAGATTTGGATGAAAATGGTATGATTCGTATTGGTGCTGAAGTGAATCCTGGTGATATCTTAATTGGTAAGATTACTCCAAAAGGTGAATCTGACCCAACACCTGAAGAAAAACTGTTAAGAGCTATCTTTGGTGATAAAGCAGGTGATGTGAAAGATGCATCATTAAAAGCTTCACCATCATTACACGGTGTTGTAATAGATAAGAAATTATTTATGAGAGCTGTTAAAGATAAATCTAAACGCGTAAAAGATAAAGAAGATATCGCACGTTTAGAAATTGATTTTAAAGTGAAGTTTAATGAACTTAAAGAACAATTAGTTGAAAAACTATTTGTACTTGTAAATGGAAAAACATCTCAAGGAGTTAAAAATGATTTAGGAGAAGAAGTATTACCAAAAGGTAAGAAATTTACTCTTAAAATGTTAAACTCTGTTGACGATTACGCCCATTTAACTAAAGGTTCTTGGACAACTGATAAGGATTTAAATAAACTTGTTTCTGAATTAATTCACAACTACAAGATTAAATTAAATGACTTACAAGGAGCATTACGTCGTGAGAAATTCACAATCTCTGTTGGTGATGAATTACCTGCAGGAATTGTAAAACTTGCTAAAATTTATATCGCTAAAAAACGTAAGTTAAAAGTAGGTGATAAAATGGCAGGACGTCATGGTAACAAAGGTATTGTTGCACGTATTGTAAGAGCTGAAGATATGCCATTCTTAGAAGATGGAACTCCTGTAGATATCGTATTGAATCCATTAGGTGTACCATCGCGTATGAATATTGGACAGATTTATGAAACAGTATTAGGTTGGGCAGGTCAAAAATTAGATCGTAAATATGCGACTCCTATTTTTGATGGTGCAACTTTAGATCAGATTAATAGTTATACTGACGAAGCTGGAATTCCAAGATTTGGACATACCTACTTATATGATGGTGGAACTGGAGAGCGTTTTGATCAACCAGCAACAGTTGGTATAATTTATATGATTAAGTTAGGTCATATGATTGATGATAAGATGCATGCACGTTCTATTGGACCATACTCATTAATTACGCAACAACCACTTGGTGGTAAAGCACAATTTGGTGGTCAACGTTTTGGAGAGATGGAAGTTTGGGCACTTGAGGCTTATGGAGCATCAAGTATCTTAAGAGAAATCTTAACTGTTAAATCGGATGATGTTCTTGGTAGAGCAAAAACTTACGAAGCTATCGTTAAGGGAGAGCCAATGCCAGAACCAGGATTACCTGAGTCATTTAACGTATTAATGCATGAACTGAAAGGTTTAGCATTAGATGTTAGATTAGAAGAGTAACAACACTATTTGCAAGGAGTGAAAACTCCTTGCAAATAATATAATTTTTACATTAAAATTTGAACCATTACCATGGCAAAAAGAAACGATAAGTACACTGTAAAAAAATTTAACAAAATATCAATTGGTTTAGCTTCACCAGAAAAAATCTTAAATGATTCTAGAGGAGAGGTTTTAAAACCAGAAACAATTAATTACCGAACTCACAAGCCAGAAAGAGATGGTCTTTTTTGTGAGCGTATTTTTGGCCCTATAAAAGATTTTGAATGTGCTTGTGGTAAGTACAAAAGAATTAGATATAGAGGAATCGTATGTGATAGATGTGGTGTTGAAGTTACTGAAAAGAAAGTACGTAGAGATAGAGTAGGACATATTAACCTTGTTGTACCTGTAGCACATATTTGGTATTTCAGATCACTTCCTAATAAAATGGGGTACCTTTTAGGTTTACCTTCAAAAAAATTAGATATGATCATTTACTACGAGAGATACGTAGTAATTCAACCTGCTGGAGCAAAGAATGCTGAAGGAGAGCCATTGCAAAAAATGGACTTCTTAACAGAAGAAGAATATTTAGATATTCAAGAATCGTTCCCATTAGAAAATCAATATTTAGACGATACTGATCCAGAAAAGTTTATTGCTAAAATGGGTGCTGAATGTCTAATTGATTTATTAGCACGTATTGATTTAGATGCATTGTCATATGAATTAAGACACAAAGCAAATACAGAAACTTCTAAACAAAGAAAAACAGAGGCTTTAAAACGTTTAAATGTTGTTGAAGCTTTCCGTGATTCAAGTAAAAATAGAGAAAACAAACCTGAATGGATGATCATAAAGGCAGTTCCGGTGATTCCACCAGAATTACGTCCTTTAGTACCATTAGATGGTGGTCGTTTTGCCACTTCAGATTTGAATGACTTATATAGAAGAGTTATTATTCGTAATAATCGTTTAAAAAGATTAGTTGAGATAAAAGCTCCTGAAGTTATTTTGAGAAATGAGAAACGTATGTTACAAGAATCTGTAGATTCATTATTTGATAACACACGTAAATCATCAGCAGTAAAAACAGAATCTAACAGACCTTTAAAATCATTATCAGATTCATTAAAAGGTAAGCAAGGACGTTTCCGTCAAAATTTATTAGGAAAACGTGTAGATTATTCAGCACGTTCTGTAATTGTTGTTGGACCTACATTAAAATTATATGAATGTGGATTGCCTAAAGGAATGGCAGCAGAATTATACAAGCCTTTTATTATTCGTAAATTAATAGAAAGAGGAATTGTAAAAACTGTAAAATCTGCAAAGAAAATTATAGATAAAAGAGAGCCTGTAGTTTGGGATATTTTGGAAAATGTTTTAAAAGGACATCCAGTATTACTAAACCGTGCTCCAACGCTTCACCGTTTGGGAATCCAAGCATTTCAACCAAAATTGATTGAAGGGAAAGCGATTCAATTACATCCATTAGTATGTACTGCCTTTAATGCCGATTTCGATGGAGATCAAATGGCAGTTCACTTACCATTAGGACCTGAAGCTATATTAGAAGCTCAATTATTATTATTAGCATCTCATAGTATCTTGAATCCTGCAAATGGTGCACCTATTACAGTACCATCTCAAGATATGGTACTTGGATTGTATTATATGACTAAAGAAAGATTGTCTACTCCAGAACTTAAAGTAAAAGGAGAAGGTTTAACTTTCTATTCACCAGAAGAAGTAACAATTGCTTTCAACGAAAAGAAAGTTGATTTGAATGCATCTATTAAAGTAAGAACTCAAGATGTTGAAAATGGTGAACAAGTAACTAAAATTATCGCTACAACTGTTGGTAGAGTTCTATTTAACGAAGTTGTACCAGCGGAAGCAGGTTATATCAATGAAGTATTAACCAAAAAATCTTTAAGAGATATTATTGGTGAAATTTTAAAAGCGACTAGTATACCAGTTATTGGAGGTTTCTTAGATGATATTAAGGATATGGGATACAAGTTTGCATTCCAAGGAGGATTATCATTTAGTTTAGGAGATATTATTATACCTAAAGAGAAAGACTCAATGATTGTTGAGGCAAAAGTTCAAGTAGATATCATTAGAGAGAACTACAATATGGGTATGTTGACAAACAAAGAACGTTACAATCAAGTAATTGATATTTGGGGATCTACAAACAACCGTTTGACAGAACTTTCTATGAAACGTTTACGGGAAGATCAACAAGGATTCAACTCGGTATTTATGATGCTTGATTCTGGTGCAAGGGGTTCTAAAGAACAAATTCGTCAGTTAACAGGTATGCGTGGATTAATGGCGAAGCCTAAAAAATCTACTGCAGGAGGTGGAGAGATTATTGAAAATCCAATTCTTTCTAACTTTAAAGAAGGACTTTCAATTCTTGAATACTTTATTTCTACACACGGTGCTCGTAAAGGTCTTGCCGATACTGCACTTAAAACTGCCGATGCAGGTTATTTAACGCGTCGTTTAGTTGATGTTTCTCAAGATGTTATCGTAAATCATGTTGATTGTGGTACGTTAAGAGGTTTAGAAATTTCTGCATTGAAAAAGAATGATGAAGTTGTAGAAAGATTAGAAGAAAGAATTGTAGGACGTGTTTCTTTACATGATGTTGTTGATCCTTTAACGGAAGAAGTTTACATTACTGCAGGAGAAGAAATTTCGGAAGAAATTGCACGTAAAATACAACTATCTCCTATCGATGCAGTTGAAGCAAGATCTGCTTTAACTTGTGAAGCAAAAAGAGGAATTTGTGCTAAATGTTACGGATATAGTTTATCTACAAGAAAAATGGTTCAAAAAGGTGAAGCTGTAGGAGTTATTGCTGCACAATCTATTGGAGAACCAGGAACACAGTTAACACTAAGAACATTCCACGTTGGTGGTGTTGCCGGAAATATTTCTGAAGACAATAAATTAGAATCTAAATTTGCTGGAAATCTTACTATTGAAGATTTAAGAACTGTAAAAGGTGATGATGGTCAAGGTAATGAAGTTAATATTGTGATTTCTAGAACATCTGAAATGAAAATTACAGATAAGAAAACAGGAATTGTATTGACAACTCAAAACATCCCTTATGGTTCATTTATCTTTGTAAAAGATAAGCAAGCTATTAAGAAAGGTGATATTGTATGTCAATGGGATCCATTTAACGGTGTGATTGTTTCTGAATTTGGAGGAAAAGTAACGTATGAAAACATTGAAAAGGATATTAACTTCTCTGTAGAAGTTGATGAGCAGACAGGTTTCCAAGAAAGAATTGTTACTGAATCTAAAAACAAGAAAGTAATTCCAACTTTATTAATTGAAGGTAAAGGTGGTGAAGCATTACGTTCTTATAGTTTACCTGTAGGAGCACACTTAATTGTAAACGATGGCGATAAAATTAAGCCAGGACAAATCTTAGTTAAGATTCCTAGAAAATCAGGAAAAGCAGGAGATATTACAGGAGGTTTACCACGTGTAACAGAATTGTTTGAAGCACGTAACCCATCTAATCCAGCTGTAGTTACAGCAATTGATGGAGTTGTATCTTTCGGTAAAATTAAAAGAGGTAATAGAGAAATTATTATAGAGTCTAAATACGGTGATATTAAGAAATACTTAGTGAAATTATCGAGTCAAATCTTAGTACAAGAAAATGACTTTGTAAAAGCTGGTATGCCACTTTCTGACGGAGCAACCACTCCTGCAGATATCTTAAACATCTTAGGCCCAACAGCAGTTCAAGAATTCTTAGTAAACGAAATTCAAGAAGTATATAGATTACAAGGTGTAAAGATTAATGATAAACACTTTGAAGTTGTTGTACGTCAAATGATGCGTAAAGTTAGAATTATTGATTCAGGAGATACTTTATTCTTAGAAAACGAACTAGTTCATAAAGTAGACTTTATCGCAGAAAACGATAAAATTTACGGAATGAAAGTTGTCGAAGAAGTTGGAGGTTCTGAGAATATCAATGCTGGACAAATTATTACATCACGTCAATTAAGAGACGAGAATTCATTATTACGTAGATCGGATAAAGATTTAGTTGTTGCACGTGATGCACATCCTGCAACTGCTGAGCAAATCTTACAAGGTATTACAAGAGCATCGTTACAAACGAAATCATTTATTTCTGCTGCTTCTTTCCAAGAAACAACAAAAGTATTAAATGAAGCGGCTGTACACGGTAAGATTGATTACTTAGAAGGATTGAAAGAAAATGTAATTGTAGGGAAGAGAATTCCTGCAGGTACAGGATTACGTGAGTATGATAAGGTTATTGTTGGTTCTAAAGAAGAAATGGACAAAGCTAATTTATAATTTATGGCTGAGCAAAATCCTAAAAAAGACGGGAAATTAAATATTGAATTAGATGAAGTAACTGCTGAAGGAATTTATTCCAACTTAGCAATTATCAATCATTCAGTGTCAGAGTTTATCGTTGATTTTATCAAAATAATGCCAGGAACACCAAAAGCAAAAGTGAAGTCAAGAATTATTTTGACACCACAACATGCCAAGAGGTTGACTAAAGCACTTGCTGATAATGTGAAGAGATTTGAAACTGCTCACGGTAAAATTAAAGATTACGAACAACCTCCAATTCCAATTAATTTTGGTCCAACAGGAGAAGCATAAAAACAAAAACGCCTAACATTAGTTAGGCGTTTTTTTATACCTTTATATTTTTATACTATTTTTTTTATGGAAGACAGAATTAATACATACAATGAGTTTTATACATATTACTTATCAGAACATCAAAATACAACAAGTAGGATTTTACATGTTGTTGGTACAACCATTGTTATTGCTTTAACAATTACTGCAATTTACCATCGTAATTTTAAATTACTGTGGTTAGTTCCTTTGGCTGGTTATGGTTTTGCTTGGGTTGGACATTTCTTTTTTGAAAAAAATACACCTGCAACCTTTAAATATCCTTTGTGGAGTTTAAAGTCTGATTTTAAAATGTACTTCGATATCCTTTCAGGAAAAATAAGTCTAAATAGCAAAAAAGACCATTAAAAAAATAAATAGAGAACAAATGAAACAAACAATTTTAAGACCAATACTCGTTTTGTGTATACTAACAGTATTCATTTCTTGTGAAAAAGAAAACGTAAAAGTATATACAGATGCTGAGATTACTGCAGAATCAAAAAAAGTAAATGACTTTTTTCAAAAAAGTTTTGATGATAATGCAGCTAATTATCCAGAGTATCAAACAAGACTTGGTATCAAAAAAGACTATGGGAAATTGAATGACAATTCTCCTGCTGCTTCAGAAAGAGATTTAAAAATAAATAAAGTAGAACTTGAATGGCTAACGGATTCTGTAAATGTAGCCGTACTTTCTAAAGACGCATTGTTGAGTTATAAACTCTTTAAACAAAGCGTAGAAAACAACATTGCAGATTATAAATATAGATTGCATAACTATCCTGTAAACCAAATGTTTGGTGCGCAGTCTGGAAAACCAGCATTCTTAATAAACATGCATCGAATTGATGATGTTAAAGATGCAGAAGACTATATATCTCGATTAAACGGGTTTAATAAGTTCTTTACTCAATTGGTAGAAAACCTAAAAGCACGTGAAGCAATTGGAGTGGTACCTCCAGTATTTGTATATGACAAAGTTGTACAAGATTCAGAAAACATATTAGTAGGTCAGCCATTTGATAGGTCAAATACAGAAAGTACGTTGTTGAAAGATTTCATGAAGAAAGTCAATAAATTAGAAATTGACAACAAGGCTAAATCAGTCTTAGAAAAACAAGCAAAGGCCGCTTTAATAACCTCTGTAAAACCTGCATATGAAGCCTTAATTTCTTTTATGAAAGGGCAGAAGGGAAGAGCAAATTCTGATCATGGCGCTTGGAAGTTTCCTGACGGTGAAGCATTCTTTAACAATGCATTAAAAAGAACGACGACTACAGATTTAACTGCCAATGAAATCCACCAAATAGGATTGGATGAAGTAGCGAGAATTCATGGAGAAATGGATGCAATTCGTGTGAAAGTTGGATTTGACGGAACGTTGCAAGACTTCTTTGAGTTTATGAAAACAGACAAGCAGTTTTATTACAGTGCAGATACAGCAGGAAAAGCCGCGTATTTAAAAGACGCAGTTCATTTGATAGATAGCATGAAAATGAGATTGGATGAAATTTTTATTACCAAGCCAAAAGCAGACATTATGGTAAAAGCCGTAGAGCCATTTAGAGAGCAATCGGCAGGAAAAGCATTTTACAATCGTCCAGCAGCAGATGGTTCAAGACCAGGAATTTATTATGCCAACTTATATGATATGGAATCGATGCCAACGTATCAAATGGAAGCATTGGCGTATCACGAAGGAATTCCAGGGCACCATATGCAATTGGCAATTCAACAAGAATTAGAAGACGTACCAATGT
>CAJXUO010000013.1 GCA_913061425.1 uncultured Lutibacter sp. | reverse complement strand
GAAATATTTAGATACTGTAAACAATGTTGCGCATGTAGGTCATGAAAACTACAATGTTGTAAAAGCAGGCCAAGAGCAAATGGCGGTTATCAATACCAACTCTCGCTATTTACATGAAAACATTAATGCGTTAACCGAAGAGTTAATTGAAACTTTACCACCAGAATTAAGTGTTTTACATTTTGTAAATTCAGGTAGCGAAGCCAATGAGTTAGCAATACGAATGGTAAAATCTAATACAAGCGAACGAGATATTATTGCTTCTGAAGTTGGATATCATGGCAATTCAAATATGTGTATTGATATGAGTTCTTATAAATTTGATGGAAAAGGCGGAAAAGGAGCGCCAGAACACACTCATATTTTTCCGTTACCTGATGCTTTTAGAGGAAAATATAGAGGTGAAAATACGGCAGATACATATGCCGAAGAAGTACAAAAACAAATAGATACTGTTCACGATAAAAAACGTGGCGTTGGTGCATTTATCATAGAACCTATTATTAGTTGTGGCGGACAAATAGAATTACCTGAAGGATTTTTAGCAAAAGTATATAAAAAAATTAGAGCCGCTGGAGGATTGTGTATTTCAGATGAAGTGCAAACCGGTTGCGGACGTATGGGAAAAACATTTTGGGGCTTTCAGTTACATAATGTAATTCCAGATATTGTAACCATAGGAAAACCTTTAGGAAACGGGCATCCTATTGCAGCAGTTGCTTGTACTCAAGAGGTTGCTGAAAAGTTTGCCAACGGAATGGAATACTTCAATACGTTTGGAGGTAATCCTGTTTCTTGTGCCATAGCAACAGAAGTTTTGCGAACGGTAAAACGTGAAAAACTACAGAAGAATGCATTAGAAATAGGCGAATTTATGAAATTTGAATTGAAATTACTTTCAAAAGAATTTCCAATAATAGGTGATGTCCGCGGACAAGGTTTATTTTTAGGAATTGAGTTGGTAGATGCTAATATGAATCCATTAGCAGTACAAACAGATTATGTAGCAAACAGAATGAAAGACCATGGTGTTTTAATGAGTACCGATGGTCCTGATCATAATGTTTTAAAAATAAAACCACCTATTGTATTTACAAAAGAAAACGCCGAAGAATTATTACGCTATTTAAGAAAAATATTTGCAGAAGATTTTATGAAACTTTAATCTATTATAATGAAATTAAAATCACTTTATATAGTGTTCCTTTGCCTTGTATTCAGTTGCAAAAAAGCACCCTTAATTGCTGTTTCAGAACAAACATTCCATTACAACCACCAAGTTTTCGAAGAAAATAAACTACCTCCTCGTGCGACTTATTTCGGATTTGAATCTCCTGAATTATTAGAAAAAGAAAACTCTAAACGGTTTTTAAATCTAAATGGTGATTGGAAATTTCATTGGATAAAAGATCCCAAACAAAGACCAACAACGTTTCAAAATATAGAATTTGATGATTCTAAATGGAAAACCATTCCTGTTCCTTCAAATTGGGAAGTAGAAGGTTATGGACATCCTATTTATTTAGATGAACGCTATCCATTTACAACAAAATGGCCAGACACACCAACTGATTATAATCCTGTAGGAACTTACAGAAAAGAAATTACTTTAGACAGTGAATTTCTATCAGAGGATATCATAATCCATTTTGCTGGAGCAAAATCAGCAATGTATATCTACATCAACGGAACTTATGTTGGCTATTCACAAGGAAGTAAAACTCCAGCAGAATTTAATGTGACCAAATATTTAAAGGAAGGCGAAAACTTAATTGCGATTCAAATGTTTCGTTGGTCTGATGCTAGCTATCTAGAAAGTCAAGATATGTTACGAATGAGTGGTATAGAACGTGATGTTTATTTGTATTCGAGACCAAAAGTATACATCTCCGATTATCATGCAAAAACTACGTTAGATGATTCATACAAAAATGGAATTTTTAATGGAACTGTTTCTATAACAAATTCTACAAGTAAAAATATTAACAAAGGATTGGTTACTAAAGTAATAGATAATGACTCTGCAATTGTTTATTCGAGTAGAGAGATTAAAATCCCAGCAAATAGCACAATAGATGTTAAAATTAATGGGATAATCAAAAATGTAAAATCGTGGTCAGCAGAGGTTCCAAATCTTTATCTTCTTAACATAACTTTAGATTACAATCAATTCATTAAAAAATCTATTGGTTTTAAAAGGGTTGAAATTAAAAATTCACAAATACTAATTAACGGGCAAGCGATATACTTTAGAGGAGTAGATCGACACGAAACAGATCCACATACAGGGCACGTAGTTTCAAAAGAATCGATGTTAAAAGACATTACTTTAATGAAACAAAATAATATTAATGCCGTTCGTTCCGCCCACTACCCTAACGATCCGTACTGGTTAGATTTATGTGACACATATGGGCTTTATGTTATTGATGAAGCCAATATTGAAAGTCATCCTTTGGCTATTTCAGAAGATACTCAAATTGGTAATGAAATGAGTTGGTTACCTGCTCATATGATGCGTACACAACGCATGTTTTATCGAGACAGAAACCATCCATCTATTTATTCTTGGTCTTTAGGAAATGAAGCTGGCGAAGGTAAGATTTTCAGAACTACTTATAATTGGTTAAAAGCACAAGACAATAATAGAATTGTGCAATACGAACCCGCAGGAAAAGAAAATTACACAGATATTTACTGTCCAATGTATCCAAAACCTGAATATTTAATTAACCACGGAAAATCAGGTTCTGATAAACCTTCTGTAATGATTGAATATTGCCACGCGATGGGAAACTCTGTAGGAAATTTACAGGATTATTGGGATATTATTGAAACCTACCCAAACCTTCAAGGTGGTTATATTTGGGATTGGGTAGACCAAAGTCTAGAATATAAAGATAAAAACGGTAAGCCTTATTTGGCCTACGGACATGATTACCATCCAGATTTACCTACAGATGGAAACTTTTTAAATAATGGTTTGGTAGACCCATACAGAAATCCACATCCGCATTTATCGGAAGTTAAAAAGGTTTACGAACCTATTCAGTTCAATTATTTAGGAAATGGTATTATTGAGATTACTAATAAGAATTTCTTTGCTGATTTTTCTGATAAAACTTTTGAATGGCGTTTAATTAAAAATGGAAAAGATTCAATTACGGCAACTGGAATTCGAATAAACATAAAACCTCAAGAAAAAAAATATTGGAAAATTGAAAAACTACTATTAAATCTTGACTCAGAAAATGAGTACATTTTAGAATGTCGTTTAGTACAAGAAACCTCCACTAAACTCCTTACTGAAAAACATGAAATAGCCTGGGATCAATTTTTGATTCAAAAAAGAAATTATGTAGAAGCATCATCTTTAGATGGAACCCTTTTAACAGTTACCTCTAATAACACTACTTTTAAAATTAAAAACGATAAGGTCATCTTAAATATTGATGCTATATCTGGAGAAATAAGTACATGGATTTTTGAAGGGAAAGAAATTACCAATCAACCTATTAAACCAAACTTCTGGCGACCACCAACTGATAATGATTTAGGAAATGGCATGGATAAATGGGCGGAAATCTGGCAAGATGCAACTTATAATTACACAGCAAAACTAGTCTCTAAACCAATAAACATATATGAGAATGTTGCTTTTCAAGTAGATTATATCACACCAAATAACGAAGCGATTGTTAGTGTTTGGTATAAATTACACTTAAGCGGACAACTTACTGTAGATTATTCATTTAAATCGAATATAAAAGGTTTACCAAATATACCACGTCTAGGAATGTATTTAACTATACCTAAATCATTCGAGAAAATTTCTTGGTACGGAAAAGGGCCTGAAGAAAGTTATTGGGATAGAAAAACAGGGCAAAAAATCGGTGTGTATTATGGCAAAGTAACCGATCAATTTGAGCGTTATTCACGACCGCAAGAAACAGGAAATAAAAGTGATGTACGTTGGGTAGAAATGGCATCAAACGAGTTAAAAATACATGTAAGTAGTGCAAATTTACTAAATACTAGTGTTTGGCCTTTTGCAATGAAAGAAATAGATTTTAATAGTGAAGATGCAGGAAAATCTGCTTCTGGGTTAGTGCCTGTAACAAAAAAACATGGTGCAGATATAAAAATAGGGAATACAATTCAATGGAATATCGATTTACAACAAATGGGTGTCGGCGGAGACACCTCTTGGGGAAGATTGGCACATCCAAAATATACCATTCCTGCAAATAAAGTTTACAAATACTCTTATATAATAAAACCAACAAAAAGATAAATCATGCAAATTCTAGCGGAATTCATCAAGCACCCGCAAATAATGATGACTCTATTATTAAAACTTCCTATCTGGATGAAAAGGCTTTAGATCTAACGAAGTCTTCTTGTTTGAAATAATTTCAGAAACCAATTTCCCTGTTGCTGGACCTAAACTCCATCCCATCATAGCGTGACCAGTTGCAATCGTAAGGTTTTCGCATTTTGATGATTTACCGATATATGGCAATCCGTCTGGAGAACATGGCCTTAAGCCACAAGCCGCAGATTGCTTTTCGTCTTCAGTGATTTCTAATTGATTATAATATTCTTTTGCAGCAGTAGCAATTGCATTTACTCTCACAGGATTTATTGTATGGTTTATTCCAGCGATTTCCATGGTTCCTGCAAAACGAGTAAAACCATTCATTGGAGTTACCGCAACTTTGGCTTCACATAATATAGTTGGAATTGTTATTCCTGTTTCTCTTTCTACATTTATTCCGTACCCTTTTCCTGCTTGAATTGGAATTGATATTCCTGTTTTCTTTGTCAATAATGAACTCCAACTTCCTGCTGCTAAAACTACTTCATCTGCAATTAACTCTCTTTTAGTTGTCGCTAATTTTGAAATTTTATTGTCATTTATTTCAATATCAAGAACTTCTTCATTATCATAAAAAAGCACCTCTTTTGACTTTAAATAAGTAATCATTTCAGACATGAAATCAGACGGAGTCATGTGAGCATCTGAATCAAAATATACTGCTCCTTTTATATTTAAATTCGCATTAGGTTCTAATTCATCAACTTCTTTTTTGGTCAAATTTTTAACACCTAAACCCTCTTTAATTCCTCGTTGTCCTAGCTCCCATTCTTCCTCTCCTGCTTTATCAGATTTATAACACATTAATAAACCCTTACGCTCATAGTGAAAATTAAAATCGTTTGATAATTTTATGTCTTCATACAAATCTCGACTGTATAAATTGATGTCTTTAATCACAGGAATAGCCCTGTCTACTTTACTTTTTGTTGCTGACTTTTTAAAAGCCAAACTCCATTTTAAAAAGTCTAAATCTAAACGAGGCTTCACATAAAAAGGGCTAGAAGAATTAAACATCCACTTCATCCCTTTATTGATCATTCCTGGAGCAGCCAAGGGAATAATATGACTTGGAGTAATATAACCTGCATTAACATAAGATGCACCACTAGAAAAGTTTGATTTATCTATGACAGTAACTTGATGACCTTCTTTTTGAAGATAATATGCAGAACATAGACCAATAATTCCACCGCCAATAATTAGTATATTTTTACTCATCTTAAATTACTTGAAAACCATAAGCATAAGGATCATCATCAGTATCTATAGTAATCGTATTGTGTCCGAATACTTTTGCCCAACCTTGAATACTTGGTATTATTGCTGCTTTTCCATCTAATGTGGTTTCTTCTTCTACACAACCAATAAATGTACTTCCTATATAACTTTCATGAATGTATTTCTCTCCTTTTTTCAACTTTCCTTTAGCATGCAACTGAGCCAATCTTGCTGATGTTCCTGTTCCACAAGGACTTCTATCTATGGCTTTATCACCATAAAAAACGGCATTTCTTCCTGATGAATTTGAATCTAATGGATTTCCTGTCCACAACATATGTGTGACATCACGAATGGTATTATCTTCTGGATGAATAAACAAATTAGGATATTTCTGATTGATTCGTTCCCTTACATCTTGTGAATATTGAATGATTTGACTTGCTGTAAAATCATGAATGCCAGAAAAATTTTCTTGTGGATCTACAATCGCATAATAATTACCTCCATAAGCCACATCAAATGATATTTCGCCTAACTCTGGACAATCAATCGTTAAATTTTCTGCAGCCAAGTAACTTTTTACATTCTTTAGTCTCACCCAATCAACTTTATTTTCTGTTTGCTGATATTCAATTTCTACCAAACCAGCAGGAGCTTCCATTCTTATTTTTCCTGGAATTTTTGGAGTCACTAAACCCTCTTCAATTGCTATGGTAATAGTACCGATAGTTCCATGACCACACATTGGCAAACATCCTGAAGTTTCAATAAATAAAATTGCAAAGTCATTTTCTGGATCGTGAGGAGGAAATAAGATACTTCCACTCATCATATCATGTCCACGAGGTTCAAACATCAATCCTTTTCGAATCCAATCATATTCTTTTAAAAAATGCTGGCGCTTTTCACTCATGGTTTTCCCAACTAATATCGGTCCACCTTCTTTAATCACTCGCACAGGGTTTCCACAAGTATGAGCATCGATACAAATGAATGTTGCTTTACTCATTTTTCAGGTTATCAATATAGTTGTCAACTCTTTTTTCCATAATTGCCAATGTAACAGTTCCTTGTTCTAATATTATTTCATGAAATTCTCGAATATCAAACTTCGAACCTAGCTGCTCTTTCGTTTTTTTACGTAGTTCTCTAATTTTTAATTCACCAATTTTATATGACAATGCTTGTCCTGGCCAAGAAATATATCTATCCGTTTCTGTATTAATTTCATGTAATGATAATGCGGTATTTAAAGACATGTAATCTACAACTTGCTGTCGTGTCCATCCTTTTGCATGAATACCTGTATCTACCACCAAACGGCAAGCTCTCCACATTTCATACGTAAATTTCCCAAACTGCTCATAAGGAGTCGTATACATTCCCATTTCATCAGCCAAAAATTCTGAATACAATCCCCAACCTTCTCCATAGGCAGACAAATACAAATCCTTTCTAAACTGTGGAATACTATCTCCTAATTCATTATTTAAACTCCCTTGTAAATGATGTCCAGGAACCGCTTCATGCACAGTTAAAGAAGGTAAAGTATATAACGTTCTACTTGGCAAATCATAGGTGTTTACCCAATAATATCCTGGATCTTTACTATCTTTTCCTGTCCCTATATATCTTCCACTTGTGTATTTAGGAGCAATTGCATCAGGAACTGGAGCAACTCCATATGGTTTTCTAGGTAATGTTTTAAAAAATCGAGGTAACTGCTCATCTGCTCGCTTTGACATATCACGAGCAATCATCATTAACTGTCTTGGTGTTTTCGCATAGAATTGCTCATCTGTTCTTAAAAAGTAAAAGAAATCAGCAAAGGATCCTTTAAACTCTAGATCAGTAATAATTTTTTCCATTTCCGCTCTTATTCGAGCCACTTCACTCAATCCAATTTTATGAATATCGTCAGCAGAATACTGAGTACTTGTTGTATAAAAATTAATTCTATCTTGATAGAATTCATCTCCTTTAGGAGTCTCAGAAATACCTATCGTTGTTCTCGTTTTTGGGAAATATTCAATCTCAAAAAACTGCTTAATTCGTTTAAATTCTGGAGTTACATTTGTTTCAATTGCTAGTTTTGCAACGCTTAAAACTGAATCTTTTTGGCTAGTTGTCAGTTCTTCTGGAAGATTCATAAAAGGAGAATAATAATAACTATCTTCATAATTATCAACAATATTGCTATCATAAGTAGATTCGTACCCTTTAAAAATCACTAAAGGTTGGGAAACCCCTTTTTCTAATCCTTCTCTCAAATTCACAAAATGCTGATTCACATATTCAGGAATTGCATTCAACTTGTTAAGGTATTTTTTAACGTCTTCATAATTAGTTAATGGACGTACATTGTAGGTTAAACTACTATGGAAACCATAGTCAGATAGCAACGGATTTAAGTATTGTTCAAATTCATAATATGCAATCTGATCTTTAAGTTTAAATCTTAATAAATCTAAAGATATTCTATCTGTCTCGCTTAATCCATCACCATTAATTTGGTTTAATTTATCTAAAATAGTTTGTGCATATTCAGCCTCTGATTTATAGTACTCTTTTGTGTAAACACCTAATGGATATTTCTCATCATCATACGCTTCATACTCTTGATACTCAGTAATGATTTGATTCAAAATAGTGGAAGAATCTTTAGTCTCACAACCAATTACTACAAGCACTAATACTACATAAACAATCTTTAAATATTTCATTTTTTTAAATTTTACTCATTGTTAATTTCCCATTTATATGTCTTAAAATCTCTAATGAGTTTTCATTTTTTAATTCATCTGGCAATAAATGGTTTGGCCAATCTTGATAACTAAATGGTCTCACCCAACGTTTGATTGAATTTACTCCAACTGCTGTAAACCTACTATCCGTTGACGCAGGATACGGACCTCCATGAACCATTGAAGGGCACACTTCTACTCCTGTTGGAACTCCATTAAAAATAATTCGTCCTACTCTATTTTGCAAAGCAGAAACTACATTTGAATATTCTGAAACCTCATCATTAGCTCCAATTACTGTTCCTGTTAATTGACCTTCTAATTTAGAAATAACCTCTTCCAGTTCATCAGAATTTTCACATTGTACAATAATAGAGAATGGCCCAAAAACTTCTTGATGCAATTTTGTGTTTTCTAAAAATGTTGAGCCATCAACTGTAGCAACAACTTGTTTTGCATAGTTTGATTGTACAGTATCAGTAAATTCAGCCGTCACATTTATTTTTTCTTGAGATAAAACAGTTGATTTACTTTGTTCAAAGGCTCCAACAATGTTAGGATGCAACATACATGTTGGATTTATCTCTAAAATATCCTTTGATAGATTACTAACAAAATTAGATAATTCAGCACCTTTAATTCCTACTATTAATCCTGGATTTGTACAGAATTGACCTGTCCCTAAAGTAATAGAACTTGCATACGTCTTCGCCAACGCTTCGCCTCTATCTTGTAAAGCATTTGGTAATATAATAACTGGATTGACACTTCCCATTTCAGCAAATACTGGAATAGGCTCGTCTCTTTGTGCTGCAAGATCATATAATGCTCTACCTCCACGAATACTTCCTGTAAACCCAACTGCTTTTACATCAGGATGTTTTACTAAATAGACTCCAACTTCAATTCCACTACTATTAATATTTGAAAACACACCATTTGGCATTCCTGTTTTTTCAGCAGCTTTTATAATTGCAGAAGCTACCAATTCTCCAGTTCCAGCATGCATTGGATGAGATTTGACTATCACAGGACAACCAGAAGCCAAAGCAGCCGCTGTATCTCCACCTGCAGTTGAATATGCTAAGGGAAAATTACTCGCTCCAAATACAACAACAGGACCTAAAGGCAGCATCATTTTACGAACATCAGGTCTTGCCATTGGTTGCCTGTCAGGTTGAGCAGTATCAATAGTTGCTTCTACCCAAGAACCTTCTTCCACAAGTTTGGCAAAGGATCTTAATTGACCAACAGTTCTCCCTCTTTCTCCTTTTGCCCTTCCTTCTGGCAAACCTGTTTCAGAGCAATATGTTTGAATTAATTCGTCATCTAATGCCAAAATCTCATCAGCAATAACATCTAAAAAAACTGCTTTTCTTACTCCAGAAATTTTACTAAATTCTTTATAAGCCGTTTTGGCTAATGAAACTGCCTGATCAATTTCATCAGTTGTTGCTTCTACAAAAACAGAAGTATTCTCTTTATTTAATTGAGGGTTAAATGTTGTGTATGTTTTAATTCCATTAGCAATTAAGTTATTCCCTATATAATTTTTTCCTGTAATCATTTATAAATTTTTATAATTTGGCAATGTTGGTCTCGTTCTCATTCCTTCTTCAATAATATGTAGCACATGTTTACGCTCTTCGCCAATCAATGGTAATCGAGGAGCACGCACATTTTCTGTTCCAATTTTTGTGTAGACTTCTGCCAACTTAATATTTTGCACTAATTTAGGATTTATATCTAACTCTAGCAAAGGTAAAAACCAACGATAAATTTCAATTGCTTCTTTAATTCGCCCTGCTTTTTGCAATTCATAGATTGCAACTGTTTCTGCCGGAAATGCACAAACCAAACCTGCAACCCAACCGTCTGCTCCCATCAATAAACTTTCAAGCGCTAGCGTATCAACTCCAGTCATTATCTTTAATCTATCTCCAAATCTGTTTTTTATTCTTGTTACATTAGAAATATCTCGTGTCGATTCTTTTACTGCTTGAATGTTTGGGCAAGAAGAAACCAACTCATCAAACATATCTAAAGAAACTTCTATCTTATAATCTATAGGATTGTTATAGACCATAATAGGAAGTGACGTACTATTTGCAACTGCCTTAAAATATTCAACAGTTTCTCTATCTCCTGCTTTATATCTCATTGGAGGTAACATCATCAATCCTTTTGCTCCATCTTCTTCTGCTATTTGTGCTGCTTCCATTGCACCTTTAGTAGTTTGCTCTGCAATATTTAATAAAACTGGCACTTTACCATCAACAATATTTACTGTTTCTTTTGTTAACGTTCTTTTTTCATCATCAGTCAAAGTACTTGCTTCACCTAAAGTTCCACCAAGAACAATACCATGAACACCTGCATTTAATTGTGCTTGAATATTCGTTTCAAACATTTGCATATCTAGCGTGTCCTTATCTGTAAACTTAGTTGTTACTGCTGGCATCACACCTTTCCAATCAATACTCATAATTTTAGTTTTAAATTTTATGTAAAATTAATTTACAATTCACAATTTAAATAGTGTCTTTTTATCTAAAACCAATACTATAGTATCCCTGTCTCTTATACACATCTGACGCTGCCGACGAATAGAGAGGTGTAGA
>CAJXUO010000012.1 GCA_913061425.1 uncultured Lutibacter sp. | reverse complement strand
TGATGTAGATAAATCTGGCGTAAAAGGGCCATTTAATAAGGGTCCTAATTCAGATAGATTAATTTCAATTACTTGATCAAAATATTTCTCTGGTTTTTCATATACTTCTGGATCAGCAGTTAAGTATTCTTTTATTTTGTTTGCTTCATCAGCTACTTCAGATCTTTCTGTAGCACGTAAATAACGCTCCATTGACTCATCGTAACCAAAAGTTGAAGTTGTTGCTCCAATTTCAGCACCCATATTACAAATAGTACCTTTTCCTGTACAAGACATTGAAATAGCTCCAGGTCCAAAATATTCAACTATGGCATCTGTTCCTCCTTTTGCAGTTAGAATTTCTGCTACTTTTAAAATTACATCTTTAGGTGCAGTCCAACCTGATAATTTTCCAGTCAGTTTTACACCAATTAATTTTGGAAATTTCAATTCCCAAGCCATTCCAGCCATCACATCAACAGCATCTGCTCCACCTACTCCAATTGCAACCATACCAAGTCCTCCTGCATTTACAGTATGAGAATCAGTTCCAATCATCATTCCGCCTGGAAATGCATAATTTTCTAAAACTACCTGATGAATAATTCCCGCTCCTGGTTTCCAAAATCCAATACCATATTTATTTGAGACAGACTCTAAGAAGTTAAAAACTTCGCTACTCACATCATTTGCGTTTTTTAAATCGGTCGCAGCACCATCTTTTGCTTGAATTAAATGATCACAGTGAACAGTTGTAGGAACTGCTACTTTATTTTTTCCTGCTTGCATAAATTGCAATAAAGCCATTTGAGCAGTTGCATCTTGACACGCAATTCTATCTGGAGCAAAGTCAACATAATCTTTCCCTCTAGTAAATGCTTTTGTAGGATTTCCATCCCAAAGATGATTGTATAATATTTTTTCAGATAGTGTAAGTGGTTTATCTAGTGTTTTTCGAGCAATATCTACTCGCTCAACCATTCTAGAATATACACCTTTGATCATTTCAATATCAAATGCCATATGTTATAGTTTTTTAATGTTTTGCAAAAATACAAAAAGTAACGATTTTTTTAAGGGAAAAAGAGGATGTAATTAGATAATAATTATATGTGAAAATTATGAATTTAATAAAAAAGCAGATCTATAAGCCGGATTCTGTATTCAATAAATTGAATTCTTATCATTTATCTAGACTATTGATTGCTCAATAATTCTATCTGCCTACCCTTTGGAATCAAGCGAGTCGCTTTCAAGCTCCAATATACATGACATTGCACCGCATAGAGTTTACCTGGTTTCACTACAGCCGAACTGTACTTGCTTTCTGTTGCACTTGTCCGATTCTAATTGTAAAATTAAAACGACGGATGTTATCCGTTATGCTACCCTTTGGTGTCCGGACTTTCCTCTTTAAATAAATAAAGCGATAAGACGATCTGCTTTTGCAAAGATAGGGAAATAAAAAACCCACTTAAAAGAATTAAGCGGGAAATTACTATGAAAAAGTGTTATTAATCATTACAATTAATAACAGTGCGAATTTGCACCATCATTTAAATATAACATGTAAACATCTATTAAGAAAACATGTCTTTTACCTTTTCAAAAAAAGATTTATCATTCTTAGAAGGACTAGGAATGAAATTATCATCATTTAATGATTTTTCAAAAAAGGTTTTTTGATCTTTTGTTAAGTTTTGAGGTGTCCAAACATTTATATGAACTAATAAATCTCCAGTTCCATAACGCTCAATACTTGGTAACCCTTTTCCACGTAATCTTAATATTTTACCTGATTGAGTACCTAATTCTATCTTTATTTTAACCTTTCCTGTTACGGTTTGTATTTCTTTTGTTGCTCCAAGTGTTGCTTCAGAAAAATTCACATATAAATCATAATGTAAATTCATTCCTTCTCTTGATAAAGTATCATGTGTTACTTCTTCAATCAATACTAATAAATCTCCAGAAATTGAATCATTTCCAGGTGCTTCATTTCCCTTACCTGTTACTTTTAATTGTACACCATCAGTAACTCCTGCAGGAATTTTTATTGAAACCGTTTCCTCTTTTTGAATCAAACCATTTGCATCAGATCCTTTTGGGCGATTATTAATAGATTGTCCAGCACCTTGACAAGTAGGACAAGTCGCTGCTGTTTGCATTCTACCTAATATGGTATTGGTTACTCTCATTACTTGTCCTTGACCATTACAAGTATCACAAGTTTTAAAAGTTACACCAACTGCTTTAATTTTTCTATGAACTTTTACTTTTTTCTCTACACCATTTGCAATATCTTCAAGAGTAACTTTTACTCTAATGCGCATGTTGCTTCCTTTAACTCTTGCTGTCCTTCTAGAACCGCCTCCGCCACCAAAGCCACCGCCAAAAATATCTCCAAACTGGCTAAAGATATCATCCATATCCATTCCTCCTCCACCAAAGCCACCAAAACCTCCAGCACCTGCTCCACCATTCTCAAAAGCGGCATGTCCATGTTGATCATAGCGTGCACGCTTATTGTCATCACTTAAGATTTCATAAGCTTCTGCTGCTTTTTTAAAGTTTTCTTCTGCTGTATTATCTCCAGGATTTTTATCAGGATGAAATTTAATTGCTTTTTTTCTGTAAGCTTTTTTTATTTCAGCTGAACTTGCACCTCTTTCAAGGTCTAATATTTCGTAAAAATCTTTTTTCATTTTGAAAATCTATTTTTTATTGACCAATAACTACTTTTGGAAAACGTATTGTTTTGTCTCCTAGTTTATATCCTTTTTCAATCACATCAACAATTTTACCCTTCATCTTTTTTGATGGTGCAGGTATTTGAGTTATTGCTTCATGAATTTCAGCATCAAAAGTGTCACCAGATTTCACATCCGTTATAGCCAACCCTTTTTGTTCTAAAGTTGTCACTAATTTCTGATAAATAAGCAGGACTCCTTTCCTTAATTCTTCTGCTTCCTTATCGTCTTCAATATGCGCCAAAGCTCTTTCAAAATCATCTAAAATTGGCAATAAAACTGTCATTAATTCTTGATTGGCAGTTTTAAACAATTCTATTCGTTCTTTTGAAGTACGTCTTTTATAATTTTCGAATTCTGCAAAAAGTCTTAAAAACTTATCTTTCTCTTTATCTAACTGCTCTTCTAGAGTAGGTTCTTGAGGAATTTCAACTGTTTTATCTTCAAGTTGAATTTCTTTTTCTTCTATATTTTCTTTCGTATCACTCATAATTTAATAATGTTTGCAAAAGTACTGCCAATTACTTAATAATGTCAAGATGTCATAAAAAAATCTCAAGCTAAATTCAACTTGAGATTTTAAATATTATGTATAGACGTCTATAGTTAATTGATTCTTTCAATTTTAGCTCCAATTGCTCGTAATCTTTTATCTATATCTTGATATCCTCTATCTATTTGTTCAATATTGTGAATAGTACTAGTTCCTTTAGCAGAAAGTGCTGCAATTAATAATGAAATTCCGGCTCTAATATCTGGTGAAACCATTGTTGTCGCTTTTAAACTAGACTGATGATTCATTCCAATTACTGTGGCTCTATGAGGATCACATAAAATAACTTGCGCTCCCATATCTATTAGTTTATCAACAAAAAAGAGTCTGCTTTCAAACATTTTTTGATGAATTAGTACACTTCCTTTTGCTTGTGTAGCTACAACTAAAACAATACTCAATAAATCTGGCGTAAATCCAGGCCAAGGAGCATCAGAAATAGTTAAGATTGAACCGTCAATAAAGTTTTGTATTTCATAAGATTCTTGAGCAGGAATATAAATATCATCTCCTCTTTTCTCTAATTTTATTCCTAATTTTCTAAAGACTCTTGGTATTTGACCTAAATTCTCCCAACTAACATTTTTAATTGTCAATTCTGATTTTGTCATAGCAGCCATACCAATCCAACTTCCTATTTCAATCATATCAGGAAGAACTCTTAGTTTACATCCTCCTAAACTTTCAACACCTTCTATTGATAATAAATTTGAACTAACGCCACTAATCTTAGCGCCCATTGAGTTCAACATTTTACAAAGTTCTTGTAAATACGGTTCGCAAGCAGCATTATAAATAGTTGTAACACCTTTTGCTAAAACTGCAGCCATTACAATATTAGCTGTTCCTGTAACAGAAGCCTCATCTAAAAGCATATCTACTCCTTGTAAACCATTTGGTGCTTCTACACCATAAAATTGTTCTTCTTTTTTATATCTAAACGTTGCGCCAAGACTTATAAACCCTTCAAAATGGGTATCCAACCTTCTTCTTCCTATTTTATCTCCTCCAGGACGCGGAATATATCCTTTACCAAATCTAGTAAGCAAAGGGCCTACAATCATGATTGAACCTCTCAATGAGCTTCCGTCACGTTTAAATTTATCAGATTCAAGATATTCTAAATCTAAATCATCTGCTTGAAAAGTATAAGTGTCCTTTGAGATTTTTTCAATTTTCACACCCAATTCGCCTAAAATAAATATCAATTTGTTGACATCTATAATGTCTGGGACATTACTAATTGTAACTTTTTCTGAAGTCAAAAGCACAGCACAAATTACTTGTAGCGCTTCGTTTTTTGCACCTTGAGGTGTAATATCTCCTTTTAATTTATGCCCTCCTTCAATTTTAAATGTAGCCATAAATCATCTAGTTTTTTTACGATAATTCTTATTGTTATTATTCTTCTGATTTTTATTCTTTTGATAATTCTGACTCTTAACAGGTGGTCTCTTTCTAATCAAAGTATGGCTTTCAGCTAACTTTTCCTCTGTATTTCTCAAGTCTATCTTTCCATCAGATAAATCAAATAAATGTTTGAAAATTGCTGAATCATCAACAGTATCTTTATTCCAATTTAAGTAACACTTCTTCATGTGATTTGCAATCACAAAAGTAAGCCCTTCTTTAGCATCTCCCGCTTCCCAACTGTTTGCAACATCAATCATAGTCTGAATGTTGTTCCCGTAAAATCTATATTTAGATGCTGTTTTTGGATATGGTAATGGATCTGGCTTTTCTGCTAATTCTTCTCTTGAAGGCTGTGGATACGGTGATTCTGCTTCCAATTTAAAATCAGACATTATGAATAATTGATCCCAAAGTTTGTGTTTAAAATCTGGTACATCACGTAAATGCGGCTGTAAATTGCCCATCACATTTACAATTGCTTTTGACATTTTATTACGCTCTTCTAAGTCCTCAAGACTCACGCAATGATTTACTAATTGCTGTATATGTCTTCCGTATTCTGGAATAATTAAATTGGTTCTTTCAGAGTTGTATTGTAAGTCAAATGTCATAGTATCACTATTGAAGTTAATAATTTCTATCTATAAGAAATTGGATGTGCAAATTACATCAATTACTCATATTTAACAATATATTTATTTAAAAATAAATATCTACTATTTTAGCCAAGAATTTTAAGTTTAGCAAATTGTAATAGTAGTTTTTTGGTACCATGATTTGCAAAAGTTATTTCTGCTTTTTTGTTAGCACCAATACCTTCTAAGCTAATTACTTCTCCTTTTCCAAAACGTTGATGTTCTACAAAATTACCAACAGTAATAGTACTATCAAATAAGTTTGTTTTACGGGTATCAGAAGAGCTTTCAAGTTTTTTAAATTTACTTGAAGGTTTAAACTTTGGTTGAATTGTTTTTGGGATTTGTTTTGGCTTAGGCATTGTAGTTCTCGAAAGTGGTTTTTTAAACCGAACCATATTTGGAGGTATATCTCCAAAAATATCACTAGATATAAATTTATTTTGTAGTGCTTTGGCTCTTGGTCTCAACTGCTCTATAAATTGCTCATCAATTTCTTCTAAAAATCTACTTGGTTCACAATCTATTAATTTTCCCCAACGATAACGTGATTCTGCATAACTTATATAGGCTTCTTTTTCTGCTCTTGTTAAAGCTACATAAAACAGTCTTCGCTCCTCTTCCAATTCACTTCTAGTATTCATACTCATTGCTGAAGGAAACAATGTTTCTTCTAAGCCAACAATATAAACAATTGGATATTCCAGTCCTTTTGACAAGTGAATAGTCATCAGAGAAACTTTAGGCTTATCATCCTTTTTGTCATTATCAAAATCGGTAGCTAAAGCAACATCTTCTAAGAAAAATGCTAGTGACGCATCTTCATCTTTAACTTTTTGAGCATCAATAAAATCTTTAATTCCGTTCATTAATTCCTGAACATTCTCTACTCTACTTACTGCTTCTGGAGTGCCGTCTGCTTCTAAATCTTTTATAATACGTGTTTGTCTTACTAACAATTCGGTCACTTCAAGTGCATCTTTAGTCTGAGCTTCTATTTGAAATCTCTGAATCATTGTTGCAAAGTTGGACAGTTTTAATCGAGTTCCTGAATTGATTTTTAAGTCAATAGCATCTAAATTTTGAACAATTTCAAAAATTGATTTTTTATAATGATTTGCAGCAACTGCTAATTTATCTATTGTTGTTGAGCCAATTCCACGAGCAGGATAATTAATCACTCTTTTAAATGCTTCTTCATCATTTGGATTGATCAACAAACGCAAATAACCTAAGGTATCTTTAATTTCTTTTCGCTGGTAAAATGAAACTCCACCATATATTCTATAAGCAATATCTTTTTTTCGCAGTGCATCCTCAAGGGCTCTTGATTGGGCGTTTGTACGATATAAAATTGCAAAATTGTCATTATGAAGTTGCTTGTTCATTTTGTTTTCAAAAATAGAATCGGCAACAAAACGACCTTCTTCTGCATCAGAGAAAGTACGCATTATTTTTATTTTTGAACCTTCACTGTTTGCGGTCCAAATTTCTTTATCAAGACGTGTTTTGTTTTTTTCAATAATGCTATTAGCAGCCTTGACAATATTACTTGAAGATCTATAATTTTGTTCTAATTTAAAAATACTTACATCATCATAATCTTTTTGAAAGTTTAGAATATTCTGAATATTGGCACCTCTAAACGAATAAATACTTTGTGAGTCATCACCTACAACACATATGTTTTGAAAACGGTCAGCCAAAGCTTTAACGATAGAGTATTGTGAATGATTTGTATCTTGGTACTCATCTACCATAATATACCTAAATCTATCTTGATATTTAGCGAGTACTTCTGGAAAACGATTTAACAATTCATTGGTTCTTAAAATTAAATCATCAAAATCCATTGCTCCAGATTTAAAACAACGCTCTACATATTGTCTGTAAATTTTCCCCATTTGTGGTCTACTAGCCATCTTATCGGCTTCCATTAAATCGGAATTTCCAAAATATGCGTTTACAGTTATTAAACTGTTCTTGAATTGAGAGATGCGACTTAAAACCTGTTTTGGTTTATAGCGCTCTTTATCCAATTGCATTTCTTTAATAATTGCTGATAAAAGACGCACAGAATCTTGTGTGTCATAAATTGTAAAATTGGAAGGAAAACCCAATTTATCAGCTTCAGAGCGAAGTATACGAGCAAAAACAGAGTGAAAAGTTCCCATCCATAAATTTTTCGCTTCACTAGAACCAACAACCTTCGCAATACGATCTTTCATTTCTCGTGCTGCTTTATTGGTAAACGTTAAGGATAGAATATTAAATGAATCTACACCTTGATTCATTAAATGAGCAATTCTATAGGTTAGTACACGTGTTTTTCCAGATCCTGCACCAGCAATGATAATCATTGGTCCATTCATGTGGAGTACAGCTGCTTTTTGCGCTTCGTTAAGTTCGTTTAAATATTCTGACACTACAATTTTCTTAGAATTCAAAAATACGGCGTTGCTTAGAGTGAAACAACAAAAGTTATTGACAAATTTGTTTACTTATTAAAATCAAATAATCCTATATTTGTTTTTATATTTTAAGTTAATAAAATGATCGAAAAAATTATAGAAATAGTAAGTTACACAATTCCATCAATTGTAACAGGCTTAGTTGCGTATTACTTCTTTTCAATTCAATTTAAAAAAGAGCAAAATAGAGAAAACTTCAAACTTGTTAGAGAAGATAAAAAACAAATGCTTTCAATGCGCATAGATGCATACGAAAGAATGACATTGTTTATGGAGCGTATCAATCCTTCAAAATTATTAATAAGAGTCACTCCTACTTCAGAAGATAAAGAACTCTATGTTCAGAAATTAGTTCAAAGTGTTGAGCAAGAATTTGAGCATAATTTATCACAGCAAATTTATATTAGCGAAGAATGCTGGAGCGTGTTGGTAACTTCAAAAAATGCAACAACGCATATTATTAAGAAAACTGCAGAAGGCAATAATGTTACAAATGCTCAAGAGTTAAGAGAGGCTATTTTAAAGCGTATGGTTGAAGGGAATCCTCCTTCAACAACTGGATTGACCTTTATAAAAGAAGAAGTCAAAGAAATGTTTTAAACATAAAAAAAGTCTCAAATTTAGAATTTGAGGCTTTTTTTATTGAATAGTTTTGATTAGAAATTTAATTTCAATCCTAATTTTACATTTCTACCTCTTGTAGAAAACCCTAATACATCCTCATAATCTTCATTAAAAACATTGTCTAATAAAACAAAGAAGGTTGCATTGTTACATGTATAGTTTGCATTGAAATCAATCAAATTATAAGCATCTAAAACAACATCTTCACCTGCTGTTCCAAAAGATCCCCATTGATCGAAGTAAGTTCTTTCGGATACATTTTTATATCCTACTGAAAAGGTAGTGTTCTTTAGTAAAGTTGTAGACACTCTTGCAGTAAATTTATTTTTAGGAATGTAATTTAAATCATCACTTTTGTTTGTTACCGTATGAGTAAAATCAACTCTTACTCTATCTACAGGTATTAGATTCACAGTTGTTTCAACACCTTTAGCATTTGTTGTGTTCGCTGTATTATCATATTGACTTGCAAAAGTTGTAGGATCTGTCACAAAAATAATTTTGCTATCCTCATTTCTATAAAAGAAAACACTTGTTGCCTTTAACCATTTTTTATATGATGTGTCAAATCCAAATTCGATGGTTGTATTTTCTTCTGGATTCAACTCAAGGCTTCCATAATCTGAAAATAATTGATACGTGCTTGGTGCAATAAATGCTGTAGAATATGATCCTAAAACTTTTAGTTTAGTCTCTTCATTGGAAATAATATTATATGATGGATTTGCATGATAAATAATATGGCTGCCATATTCACTATGGTTATTTAAACGAACTCCTACATTCATGTTTAATCCATTTTTACCTTTATAAATAGCACTTGCATACGGATCAAGTGTTGAGTAGTTAGCGATATCTTTACTGATATTTCCAAAAGGAGTATTTGTTTGATTATCAAAATTTTGATAGTTTACGCCTAGTATAGCGTGAATTTCTTCAGAGATATTATACTTGTTAATCAATTCGGCAGATATACTTTTCCCTTGATATACATAACTGTCAGTTGTGTTTGTCCAGCCGTTAAAACTATCAAATCCTCTTTCTAAGTCACTTTTAGAAAGGATAGCGACTAATTCACCTTTTTCATATTTAAAGCTCGATTTCAGTCCGAATTTCAATTCTTCTTCATATCCATTATTAATGTCGGAATCATAATAAGCTCCTCCATCATACTCATATTCGTATTTATTGTAGTTTCCAAATAGCTCTACATCCATTTTATCATTGATTTCATAGCCTAATTTCAATAAACCGTTGTTCCCTAAAAAAGCATCATTTTCAAAAGGAGTTGCAGCATTTTCATCATTGGCTGCAGACATTCCATCTGATTTTGAAACGCTATAATTTGCGAGATACTTAAACTTCTTTAAAGTTCCTCTAACTCCAACATTTTGATTGAGTTCATCAAAATTATTTTTACGATTTCTCTGTGTGTTGTTTGTTCCTAAACTTGCAGTATAGTTAAAAGAAATAGGAGATTTAGAAGCCTTTTTAAGTGTGATGTTAATAACACCTGTTGCCGCACCAGAACCGTACAAAGTACTTGAAGACCCTTTTAAAATTTCGATAGAATCAATTTGATCTACATTTAATAAGTTCAAATTGTACGTAGATGCAATTCCTGTTGGATCACTCACCAACACACCATCAATCATTATTGCAACTTGACGATTGCGACCGCCTCTAAAATACAAACCTATATTGCTACCATCTGTATTATTATTCCCACTAATCTCAATTCCAGCAACGTAATCCAGTAAATCAACTACTGTTTTACCAGCATTTTCTTGAATGTCTTTTTGTGTGATTTTGTAAATTACTTTTCCTGAATTTTCTTTTTTCAATTCAAATCTAGAATCAGAAAGAACTACTTCTTCTAACTGTTCTACTTTTTCTTCTTGTTTTTCTTGTGCAAATGCAACATTTGCAGTCAACATCAGTGCTAAGGCACTACATTTAATAATTGATTTGTTCATTTTAATGATTTAATAATTCAATACTAATTAAATCAGGTAAAAATTTGGGAATAGAAACGCTCTATACCAAACCTTTCTTCCCGAAAGTTTGTTACTCAATTCTTATGGCAGGTCTCCTGACTCACGTATTACTGTTTACCTTCCCATTCTACAGAACAGTGGTATTAAAGATTTAACAGTAACCATCACTTATAAAAAAAAGTGACTAAGTTTACAGTTGCGGGAACAGTATTGGATTTAAACCAAATTCCCTATTAATTTCGTGTCTAAAAAATATAGACTTGAAAACCATAATCGCGGCAAAAGTATAAATATTATAATTCTCTAACTAAATAACGAGAAGATTTTTAATACCTTCGAAACTTAATTTTATTGACAATGAAAAACCATTTCTATTCACTACTTTTTTCTTTTATTTTCTTGTTTGTTTCGTGTAAAAAAGAGGTGAAAAAAGAAATTTTGAATACAAATACTAACACTTCAATTAAATTAGCACAAGGCTTTGTAATAGAGCAGTTTAATGATTATAAAAAGTTAACAATAAAGGCGCCGTACAAAGATTCTAAAAGAGACTATGAATATATATTGGTATCAAGCACAACCGATCGTTCACAGTTCTCTGAAACCGATAAAATAATACAAATTCCTATTAAAAAAATTGTAGTAACAAGCACAACTCATATTCCAATGTTAGAATTATTGGAAGTTGAAGAAGCTTTAATCGGTTTTCCGAGTACAAAATATGTATCATCTCCAAAAACGAGAAAGTTGATAGATGAAGGAAGTATAAGGGAATTGGGAATGGATGCTAATATCAACACCGAAATTTTGATTGATATTGAACCTGATTTAGTTGTAGGCTTTTCTGTTAGCGGATCAAATAAATCACTATCTACAGTAGAAAAAAGCGGTATTCCTGTAGTATATAATGGGGATTGGTTAGAAAAAACACCGTTAGGAAGAGTTGAGTGGATTCGTTTTTTCGGAGTTTTATTTGACAAAGAGCAACGAGCAGATTCTATATTCAATAGTATTCAAGATCAATATAATAAAGCAAAAGAATTAGCCTTAAAAGCAACTACTAAACCAACCGTTTTGTCAGGCGCACTATTTAAGGATGTTTGGAATTTGCCTGCAGGAGAAAGTTTTGTTGCACAGTTTTTAAACGATGCAAATACGGATTACTTATGGCAAGAAAGTAAAGGAAAGGGCAGTTTACAATTAAGTTTTGAAAGTGTACTTGATAAGGCTCAAAGTGCTTCTCTATGGCTTGCTCCAGGATATTTTAGCACAATAGAACAGATGAATCAGTCAAGTAAACATTATA